>JBBSDY010000682.1:0-3032 GCA_038240245.1 Polyangiales bacterium | reverse complement strand
ATCTCGGTCGTTGCCAAGACTGCGGGCGGCGACCCGGTGGACGTCAGTCAAGAGACTACCGGGATTCTTTCAGCGGTCGATTTTTCGAAGGGCTATCCGAACCTTCAACTGAACAACGGCGTCTCAGCGCCCGCGTCGGATCTCCTTCGGATCAATGACTCAGAAATCAAGTAGAGGCTAAGGAGGCCAAGATGTCGATTTTGCAAGCGATGTATTCTGGAGTGTCTGGTATTCAAGCTGAAGGCGAAGCGCTGGGAGTCGTTGGCGACAACATCTCCAACGTCAGCACCGTCGGCTTCAAGGAGCAGCGCTCCGTGTTCGAGGACATGCTCGGGCACTCGATCAGCGCTGGCACTGCGTCGGCTCTTCCTGGATCCGGCGTTCGCATGGCGGGCGTGCAACAGATGTTCACGCAAGGCTCGCTCTCCAACCCCGGCGTCTCGACGGACCTCGCCTTGTCGGGCGATGGCTTCTTCGTGGTCAAAGGTAACGTGAACGGCGTGGCGGGCGACTTCTACACCCGCAACGGTCAGTTCAAAATCGACAACAGCGGCTACATCACCAATTTCGATGGGCTCCAGGCTCAGGGCTACCAGGCGCTTCCCAACGGCACGTTTGCCGCGGGGCTCTCGTCGCTCAAGGTCCCGACCAGCTCGATCTCGCCGTTTGCCACCACCAGCTTGACGGTGACGGCGAACATCGACTCGAACGCGGTGGTGCCCGCGGCTGCCTGGGACGCGCAGAACCCCTCGCAGACGTCCAACTTCTCGAGCACGCTCAGCGTCTACGACTCGCTCGGCAACGCTCATAGCCTCGACGTCTACTTCCGCAAGACGGCGTCGAACACCTGGGACTACCACGTGCTCGCAGCCGGCGCCGAGGTAACCGGCGGTATCGCGGGACAGAATACCCAGGTCGGCAACGGGACTCTCACCTTCAACACCAGCGGCGCCCTCGCCACGGCATCGGCCAGCAACATCAGCGCCGACTTCGTCGGTGCGACACCCGCTCAGGCCATCACCGCCAACCTCGGCACGTCCATCGCGGGCGGCGGCACAGGACTCGATGGCATCACGCAGTTTGCCGGCGCGTCCAACGTCTCGAGCCAGTCGCAAAATGGCTATTCCTCGGGCGATCTAGCGGGCATCTCCGTCGATGGCACGGGCGTCGTGAAGGGCATGTACACCAACGGGCAGAAGCTCGCCATCGGGCAGCTCGCCGTCGCCAAGTTCCGGTCGAACGAAGGCCTCGGTCGCGCGGGTCAGAATCTGTTCATCGACACCCGCGACAGCGGTTCGGCGGCACTTGGCACGGCAGGCAGCGGCGGTCGCGCCGCCATCTCGTCGGGCTCGCTCGAGCAGTCGAACGTCGACCTCGCTCAGCAATTCGTCGATCTCATCGCTCACCAGCGAGCATTCGAAGCCAACTCGAAGACGATCACCACCGCCGACGAGATGCTGCAACAGCTCGAGCAGATCAAACGCTGATCTTTTTTGAAAGCGAGCGATAACCCGTGGAAGAGGAATCCAAAGATTCCGGAGGAGGGGGAGGCGCCCCCAAACCAGCGAAGAAGAAGAACGCAAAGCTGGTGCTGCTGTTGCTCGGAGCCGTCGCCGCGACGGGAACGAGCGCAGCAGCGGGGGCGGTGCTCGGGCCGACCTTGGCGGGAAAGCCCGCCGCTCACGACCCGGCCGCCCACGCCGCGGCGAGTGCCCAGGGGAGCGAAGATGCTCCCCCGGGCGAAGCCGCTGCGCTCGATCCGATCATCGTCGATGTTCGAGAAGCGAGCGGCGAGATGCACCACCTCAAGGTGGGGATCGCCATCGAGCTCGGGCACGGCGTCAGCGAAGACGAATTCAAGAAGCTCGTCCCGCGCATGCGGGACGCAGCCATTTCGTACCTGCGTGGGCTGCCCTTCGACCAGATTGCCAGCCCGTCGAAATTCGACCCCATTCGCAGCGAGCTCGGCGAGCGCATCGCCAAGGCGGCCGGCAAGTCGCGTGTGCAGCGCGTGCTGTTCACGGACTTCGTAGCGCAATGACCTTTGGCCTGAGCCAACCGCCGAAGGCACGCCCGAAGCCGGGACAGGTCGACGCCCCGGTTCGCTTGCTCGATCTCTCGGGCCGCGAGCGTCAGCTCCGGGGGGCGATGATGGCGATGGATCGCATCGGAACGAGCTTCGCGCGCTATGCGCGACGAAGCATGCCGTTTCTGGTGCGCAACCGCGCGCGTCTCGTGCCGGCCACGGTTCAGATCGCGCCCATCGCGAGCGATCCCGGAGAGCCCGCCGAGGGTCCGACGTTCTCGGTGACCATCGGAACTTCCGACGCCATGGCCTGGGCGTCGGTGAAGCTCAATGTCCACGCGGTGTCAGCGACGCTCGAGGGCGCGCTTGGTGGAAGCCCGAACGCCACGCCCGCTCCCTTCACGCAACCCGAGCTGACGCCCGCTCAGCGCGCGCTGCTTACGCGCGTGGGTCACTCCTTGGCCAACGATCTGGGGACCGCCATTCGTGAAGAGGTCGGCCTGACAATGACCATCCTTGCCCCCGATGCCTCGTCCCACACGACGAAGAGCTCGGATGCGCTGGAGCTCGCCTGCCACATCGACGGCTTGCAGGTTCCAGCGTCGATCATCATTTCGGCCAGCGCCGAAGCACTCGAGGTCGCCGCGCGCGAGCACGGGACGGGTATCGACGCTGCCCAGGGCGATCCTCGCGTGGCCGAAGCGTTGCGCGAGGTGCCCCTCGAGGTCGTGGCCGAGCTGGGCCGCATCTCGGTCGGCCTGCGTCGTCTGCTCGCGTTTCGGGTGGGCGATGTCCTGCGCCTGACCACAGCAACGGACGATCCGGTGTCGGTGCGCCTCGCGGGCGTCGAAAAATTCGTGGGCGCCCCCATTTTATCGCGCGGCCAGCTCGCCATCGAAATCCGATCGCGATCGTAAGGCTAAGAGGAACCGCCACGGCGCCAAGGCCGCCAAGGATTTTTGGTTCCAGAGCCATTGTCCCGATCAGTTCGCGCGGCGATCACCCT
>JBBSDY010000681.1:0-3041 GCA_038240245.1 Polyangiales bacterium | reverse complement strand
TGCCCTCGTTCCGATCTTGAGAGAGGAGATCTTCGCTCTCGCCAGCGCCGGAGTGCACACCGTACAGCTCGACGATCCTCACCTCTGCCTCTTCGTCGATCCCGCGGTCCGCGCGCGCTTCGCCGATCCCGACAAGGAGGCGCATCACTGCGTCGACCTCATCAACCGCGTGCTCGACGGCTTGACCGGGGTCACCACTGCGGTGCACCTCTGCCGACGCAACAAGGGGCGCAAGGGTTGGCTGGCCGAGGGCTCGTACGAGGCCATCATGGAGCCTCTGGGTCGCTTGCAAGTCGATCAGCTGATGATGGAGTTCACCATCCCGGCGGCGGGGGACACGCGCTGCCTCGGCGACTTGCCAGAACGCTTCAAGATCGGGCTCGGTTGCGTCGACTGCCGCGGCGAGATCATCGATAGCCCCGAGGTCATCGTGGCGCGGGTCGAGCAAGCCATGCAGCACGTCGCCAAGGAGCGCATCGTGCTGGCGCCCGACTGCGGCTTCGCACCGGGAAACGCCGCCGACATTCCCGTCGACGAGGCGTACCACAAGCTGCGCAACATGGCCGAAGCAGCTCGGCGGCTGCGCGACGACCATGGCTGATCCGCCGCGGTAATTCTCCCGACGAGCAGTGCCGAGCGCCCAGCACGCGACCGGGTCACCTCTCCACGTCGAGCTCGGCGAAAAGAAAGCTGTAGACGTCGGTCATCTCCTCGACGACCTTGGCGACCGGTTTGCCGGCGCCGTGGCCGGCCTTCGTCTCGACCCGCAAAAGAACCGCCCGCTCGGACATGGTCGCTGCCTGCATCGCCGCCGCCATCTTGCGCGCGTGGAGGGGATCGACGCGCGAATCGCTCTCGGCGGTGGTGAAGAGAACCGCCGGATAGGCCGTGCCCTCCTTGACGTGATGGTAAGGCGAATAGGCGTAGAGCCAGTCGAACTGCTTGGGGTCTTCGGCCGACCCGTACTCGGGGATCCACAGCTTGGCGATGCGGAAGCGGTGGTAGCGCACCATGTCGAGCAGGGGAACCGAGCACACCGCCGCGCGAAAGAGATCCGGACGCTGCGTCACCAGCGCTCCCACCAAGAGCCCTCCATTCGATCCGCCCATGACTGCGAGGTGCGCGGGATCGGTGTACCCGCTCGCGATGAGCTGGCTCGCGGCCGCGATGGCATCGTCGAAGACGTTCTGCTTTTGCCCCAGCATCCCCGCCTTGTGCCAGTCCTCGCCGAACTCGCCGCCGCCGCGCAGGTTCGCGACGGCCAGGATGCCACCGTGCTCGAGCAAGAGGTACGTCGACCGCGTGAAGCTCGGCACGATCGGGATGTTGAACCCGCCGTAACCGGTGAGCAGTGTCGGCGTGCGCCCGTCCTTTTCGAGCCCCTTCTTGTGAATGACGAAGATCGGCACCGCCGTGCCGTCCTTGGAGGTGCCGCGAATGCGTTCGACCTGAAAGAGCGCGGGATCGATGGGAGCGTCGATGGCCTCCCACTTTTCGGATTTGCCCGAGTTCAGATCGAGTCGGTACACGGTGGGCGCGACGGCGAACGACGAAAAGTCATAGAACGCCTCGTCGCCATCCCACCTTCCCGAAGCTCCCGAGGTCGAACCGATGGTGGGGAGCTCGACCTCGCCTTTCAGCTTGCCCGTCCCGGTCAATCGCCGCATGCGCGACGACGCGTCGCTCAGGTAAGTGGCCACCAGATCGCTGCCAATGGCCGACACGCCGTCGAGCACGTCGGCACCTTCGGCGATGATTTCCTTCCACGCCGCCCGTTCGCGCTTCTTGGGGTCGACGGCATAGAGCTTGTAGCGCGGGGCGCCGTCATTGGTGCGGATGTAGATGACGTCGTTGCGAACGGTGGTGTCGAAGATGGCCTCGACACCGGTGATGAGCGGCTCAAAATCGCCCTTCTTGTCGTGCAGATCGCGCAGGTAGAGCTCATTTTTCGCCCAGCCTTCGGCAACGCTGACCACGAGCCACCGGCCGTCGGGAGAGATCTCGACGCCCGGCGAATCGGTCATCTTGCGGTCCTTGCCGAAGACGTAAGCATCGCTCGAGGGATCGTCGCCGATGCGGTGCAGGTAAATGGTGCGGTGGTAGTTTTCTTCGCCGGCGGGCACCGATCCCTTCACCGGGTAGCGCGTGTAGTAAAAGCTCTTGGCATCGGGCAGCCAGGCGATCGACGCAAAGCGACAGCGCTCGATCTTGTCGGTCAGGTCCTTCTTCTTTTCGACGTCGCGAACGAAGAGCGTGCTCTCCTCGTCGCCGTTCTGCGAGAGGCCGAAGACGAGGAGCTTGCCGTTGTCGGACGGCGCCCACCAGTCGAGTGATGTCGTGCCGTCCTTGGACAGCAGATTGGGATCGACTAGAATCTCGTCGGTGCCGCCCACTCCGTCGCGCACGTAGAGGATGGGCTGGTTCTGGTGTCCCTCGCGCTGGGTGTGAAAGTAGCGCAGGTGTCCAGGTGACACCTTGCGCACCGCCGGCGATCCAACGGTGCCAATGCGCATCAGCTCGGAGAGACGATCGTGGAGACGATCACGGCCGGCGACGCGGCCGAGCACGTGTCGGGTGAGCGCGTTCTGCTCGTCGGTCCACTTCTTGACCTCGTCGCTGTCTCCATCTTCGAGCCAGCGGTAGGGATCGGCCACCGCGTGGCCGAACAGCTGCTCAACGACCGCTTCGCGACGCGTGGGCACCGGCAATGAGCGGGCTCCTCCCGGCATGGCCGCCAGCGTTTCGGCGAGGGGGTCAACCACTTTCGCCCTGGGGGCGCTGGGCGCGGGCGGCTGCTTCGAGCCACACCCCAGCATTGCAACGAGACATCCCCACAACGCGAGCCGATGGGCGCGGGCTAACACGCGGTTGATGGTGACCCGGCGTCGCCATTGCGTAAAGGATCGATAGCACGACCCGGCGCTGCGGGGGTGGCGCGCCTACTCGTCGTCGCCACCTGCCTGGTCGTACTCGCCCTGCGCCAGGTTGTCGAACCTGGTGTAGGCGGCCTCGAATCGCACCTTGACCTTGCCCGTGGGCCC
>JBBSDY010000680.1:0-3047 GCA_038240245.1 Polyangiales bacterium | reverse complement strand
TCCTCAGGGCCCTGTCGGGTTCCGATCGGGTTGCCACGCTGCCCAAGCTCAGCCGCCCCAGCGTGATCATGGCCCACGATCTCTCTCCGGCCGATACGGCTTCGCTCGTCAAGGAGCCGGTGGTGGCGATCATCACCGAGGTCGGAACGCGCACCAGCCACACCTCGATCATGGCCCGCGCCCTCGAAATCCCCGCGGTGGTCGGGGTGGCCGACGCCCTCGGTCGCATTGGCCAGGGCGACATCGTGATCGTCGACGGGTTCCGCGGCGAGGTCACTCTGGCCCCGACGCCCGAGATGATCGCCGAGGCCGAGGCGCGGTCGAACAAGCACATCGCCCTCGTACGTCACCTGCGTGAGGACAAGGACAAGCAGGCCGCGACCTCCGACGGCACCGCAGTGCACCTGCGGGCCAACATCGAGTTTCCGACCGAGGCGCTTCTCGCCGTCGACCATGGCGCCGAGGGCGTGGGCCTTTACCGGACCGAGTTTCTCTACGTCGATCAGGTGGCCCCGCCCACCGAGGATTGCCAGTACGAGATTTACCGCGGGGTCATCGAAACGATGCACCCGCGCCCCGTCACCCTGCGAACGTTCGACATCGGCGGAGACAAATTCGTTTCGACGTTCCAGGTGCCGCCCGAGATGAACCCCGCGCTCGGTCTGCGCGCGGTGCGCCTAGCGCTCTCTCGTCCCGACGTTTTTCTCGACCAGCTGCGCGCCATGGTGCGCGCTTCGGCGCACGGCGACATGCGCATCATGATCCCCATGATCGCCAGCCTGCGCGAGTACGAAGAGGTGCGTCGGCTGCTCGGCGTGGCAATTCGCGAGGTCGACTCGCGCGGGCAAAAGCGCGCGACGACCATCCCGCTCGGCGTCATGATCGAAGTGCCCAGCGCCGCCATCATGGCCGACCTTTTCGCCCGCGAAGCCGACTTCATGAGCCTGGGAACCAACGATCTCGTCCAGTATGCGCTCGCCATCGATCGCACGAATCGCTCGCTCGCGTACCTGGCGTCGCCCTTCGACCCGGCCATCTTGCGACTCATCGTGAATGTGGTGAACGCTGCCCAGAAGTACCACCGCCCCCTCTCGGTGTGCGGAGCCATGGCCTCCGATCCACTGGCCGCAGTTCTTCTGGTCGGTCTCGGGCTGAACGAGCTATCGATGGAAGCGGCGGCCATCCCCGAGGTGAAAGAAGCGCTGCACCGCGTCGCTCTCAGCGAGGCACGAGCCGTCGCCCAAGAGGCGCTTTTGCAAGAGACGGCCGAAGACGTCGAGCGCACCATCGCCACGGCCTTCGCGCCGCGCCTGTTCGACCTGCTGGCCGACTCGATGGCCGAGGCCGAGGCCGACGAGACCGCCTGAGCCAACGGCCGGGCGAGCACCGACATTGCCTGACACCAGCCGCCCAATACCCGTTGAGACGAACATAGAGATCTGTAAAACTTGGCTGTGGTGGTAGCGAACCAGTGAAAATCCTCGGCGATGTCGGCGCCGGCCACGTGCTTGGCCGGTACGAGCTTCTGATGCCGATCGCCAGCGGCGGGATGGCCACGGTCTGGGCGGCCCGCATGAAGGGGACCAGGGGGTTTCAAAAGATCGTTGCCGTCAAGACGATGCTGCCCTCGGTCAGCGACGATCCGCTGTTCGAGCAGATGTTTCTCGATGAGGCAACGCTCGCCTCGAGCATCCGCCACCCCAACGTCGCCGAGATCCTCGACCTCGGCGAAGAGAACGGCGTTCTGTTCCTGGTGATGGAGTGGGTGGACGGCGAGCCGCTCAGCGTGCTCATGAAAGCCGCTTACAAGCGAGGCGGGGTCCCCTTGCCAATCGGCATTCGCATCGCCATGGAGGTGTGCGAGGGGCTGCAAGCCGCGCACGAGCTGCGCGACGAGGCGGGTAGCCTGCTCGAGGTCGTTCATCGCGACGTCTCACCGCAAAATATCCTGGTGACCTTCGAAGGCGTGGTGAAGATCGTCGATTTTGGCGTCGCAAAGGCCGCAGGAAGAGCGGGCACGCAAACGACGGCGGGGCAAATCAAGGGCAAGGCGGCGTACATGTCGCCCGAGCAGGCGCGCGGCGGCGACGTCGATCGCCGCACCGATCTCTTCGCCGTCGGAATCCTGCTCTACCAGCTCACCACCGGCAAGCACCCGTTTCGCGGCGACAACGAGGTTGCCACGCTCTACAACATTTGCGCCGACGAGCCAGTGGCTCCGCCCAGCGCGCTGGCTACCAATTATCCGCAGTCACTCGAGGGCGTCGTGATGAGCGCGCTGGCCAAGGTGGCCGACGATCGCTACGCGACGGCGAGCGAGCTGCACCGCGCGCTCGAAGCGGTTTCCAACGAGCTCGGCGCCGCACGCGAAGAAGAAGTCGGCAAGCTGATGCGCGAGCTGCTCGGTGAGCGCCAGGGCAAACGCCACGAATCCCTCAAGGCGGCGCTGCGCGTCGCCGACAACCGGGCTGCGGGGATTCGCTCCAGCCGACCTCCGGGCGACGTCGAGAGGCTCTCGCACTCTGGCTTTACGCCGGTGAGCAACGTCTCCCGTCCCGGCGGCGGGTACCAGCACAACGAGGGCAGTGCCTCGCGGCAGGGAGCCCCGCGCCTCAGCGCGGCACCCACCGCCATGGTCGGTTCGGTCAGCCAACCGCCGCGCGAAGACGACAATCCTTTCCAGCAAAAGAAGGCCACGCGGGGCAAGCTCCTCGCTGCGGCGGCGTGGCTCCTCGCCATTGGCGGGACGCTCGTCGCGATCATGAAACCCGCGCCGCCGGCTCAGTTTCCGCCCATGCCCGCGGGCGCAGCTCTCACCCCCGTTCCAACCGCATCGGTCGAGGCGCCCGTCGCGCCCGCTCCAGAAGATACTCACGCTGCCGTCGTCGCCGAGTCACCTGCACCCAGCGCTTCGGCATCGTCCAAGCCGATCCTCAAAGTCTTCGCTCCCAAGGCGGCTCCCAAAGTCGCGTTGGTGCCTCCGCCTGCTCCCACGCCGAAAAGCTCATCCACGACGTTCGTTGCACCGGTGCGCAACCCGGGATTTT
>JBBSDY010000679.1:0-3050 GCA_038240245.1 Polyangiales bacterium | reverse complement strand
GTACCAGCGGCATCGACGCTGCACTTTTGCTCGGCCTATGGTCGCCCGTGCATCGTGCTCGATCCCTTCCACCCCACGTATGCCAAGTACGCGGGAAACAACATCCGGATTCGCAACAAAGAAGGCGCCAGCGCGCTGACCCACCACCTCCACGAGCGAGGTGCTCGCCACCTCACGTTCGTGCAGATCGTCACCGATCACATCGGCCACGACGAACGCTGGCGCGGCGCAAAGCAAACGTGGCTCGAGCATGCCCCGGCCGAAACGCTGCGCAAAGTATACATCGACGAGATCACCGACGACGACCTGCAGAAGATCGCCACGCGCCGCGATGGCGCCATCTTTTGTTCCAACGACCATGGCGCGATGCAGATCTGGCATCGCCTGCGCCGCCTTGGCATCGGCGTTCCGAAGGACATCCGACTCGCAGGGTTCGACGGCGACGAGTACGGCGCGTTGATTGGCCTCACCACTGCCCTCTTCGACTCCCAGGCGCTTGCCCAGAAGGCCTTCTCGGGCCTCTACCAGCTCATGACGAAAGACGCCGACAAGCTCGGCCTCGAGTCGATCCCCATCACCATGCGCACCGGCTCGACGAGCTAATCGCCGCGGCATTAAGCTCGAATGATTCCAGGCAGTTGCGTGCCGTTGGCTCGCGCCGTCCCTCGACCTTCCGACCCGCACGATGGCAGGTAACCAGATCCTTTTCAGATCCGGCTCGTACACGGAAGCATGAGACCTGCCCGTGCCACCGTGAGCCTTCTCGCCTTGCTCGTCGCCAGCGCCTGCGCATCGTCCCAGGCCGAGCCCAATCGTCCGGCGGCATCTGCGCCCGCGCCCGCGTCTTCTCCGTACTACGGAGAGTCGGATCAGCCGTCGACGCGAACGCAACCGAGTTGGCCCGAGGCTCCTCCTGCTTACTCTCCCTACGCCGTCGAGCTCTTGAGCGGCGACTATCGATCGCTGCCCACGTTCTATGCAAGCGGGCGAGCTTACGTGATGGGCAGCATGGGCGAGCGCTATCGCATCCGCATCACCAATCCGACCTCGCGCCGCGTCGAGGCAGTCGTCTCGGTCGATGGGCTCGACGCCATCGATGGCAAGACGGCCGGCTTCGACGACAAGCGTGGTTACGTGATCCTCCCCTACGGTGACGTCACCGTCGAAGGCTTTCGCACCTCGCTCGATCAGGTGGCGACGTTCCGCTTCTCGCCCGTGCGCGATTCGTACGCCGGGCGCAAGGGACAAGATCGCAACGTCGGAGTGATCGGCGTCGCCTTCTTTCCCGAGCGCGAGCTGCCCGTTCGGCTTCCGCCGCGCCCGATGATTTCCGATGACCGCGCTCGTAGCTCGGCCGAATCGGCGCCTCCCGCCAAGGCATCCCCTTATGGCGGCGACGGCGCTGGCCGGGCGCCGACAGATGCGAGCGCGGCGCCTGCGCCCTCGGCCGACAAGAAAAGCGACGGCGCCTATCCCGAGGAGCGCCGATCTGGTCTCGGCACCGAGTTCGGCGAGCAGCGCTATTCGAGCGTCCACTACACCAGCTTCCGGCGTGAAAGCCCCACACACCCGGGCTCCATCGTCGAGGTTCGCTACAACGATCGCGAAGGCCTGTTGGCGCTCGGTATCCCGCTCGAGCGATTCGCTCCCAGCGACGTCTCCTTACGTGAATCTGCCGATCCGTTCCCCAGGAATCGCTTCGCCGCCCCACCGCCGCGCTGACGGGGACTCGAAGCGAGAAAAGCGCTCCACGCTGGCATTCGTAGCGGCCGGACGCTACGTTCGGCGATGCTGATGCCGGCCGAGAAAACCCGTCCCCCCAAGACCGAGAATTCGCCGCCCGCCTCGTCGCGACTGGTGCGGTCCGGCCGCGCCAAGAGGATCGTCGCCATCACCGGCGCGGCTTCGTTTTTGGGTAAGAACCTGGTGGGCCTGCTCGAAGAAGACGATCGCATCGGGCGTATCGTCGCCATCGATCTCACCACGCCCAGCACGGCCGGCCAGCGCACGCGCGCCTACGAGGTCGACCTCACCCAGCCCATCGCCGAGGAGAGAATGAGCGAGATTCTGTCCGCCGAGCGGGTGGACAGCCTGGTCCATCTCGCTTTTCTCGGATCGCCCACGCATGCCAGGGCGTGGGCGCACGAGCTCGAGTCGGTGGGCACCATGCGGCTGCTCAACGCCGCGCGACAGGCGTCCGTTCGCAAGCTCGTCCTGTGGAGCCAGACCATGCTCTACGGCGCGCATCCCACCAATCCCAACTTTCTCTCCGAGCGCCATCCGCTTCGCGCGCCGCAGAGCGAGCCGTTCTTCGCCGACAAGATCGAAGCCGAGGCCGAGGCCAACCGCTTCGCCCAGCGCACCGGCAACGTGGTCACCATCTTGCGCACGGCGCCCGTCGTCGGTCCGACGGTGAAGAACTACCTGTCCCAATACCTCGCGCGCCGCTTCGTCCCCACCATGATGGGGTTCGACCCTCTGTGGCAGTTTTTGCACGAGGCCGACGCCATCGCCGCCTTCAAGGTGGCTCTCTTTCGCGATCTTCCGGGGACCTTCAACATCGTCGGCGACGGCGTGCTTCCTCTGACCACGGTGATCAAGCTCGCCGGTCGCCTTGCGCTCCCCGTGCCGCATCCGCTCTTTCCGCCAATGGTGGGCGCGCTCTGGCTGGCCCAGCTCTCCGAAGCTCCGCCAGGATTCCTCGACTACCTGCGTTACATCTGCGTCGCCGACGGCGAGAAGGCCGCCGTCGAGATGGGATTCAAACCGGCCTACACCACGCGCGAGGCTCTCATCGACTACACCAGCGCGCAGCGCCTTCGCGACGTTCGGCTCCTGCACGAGACGCCCGCCTAGCCCTCATGGCCACCCGCAAACCTCCCAAGAGATCCCCCGAACGCCGGCGAGCACCCCGCCCGGCCCCGGCGACGCCCGCCGCAGCGCCGGCAGCTTCGTCCGAGCCTCCGCCCAGCTCCGAGCTATACGCCACGTTCGACGCGCCTCGCGAGCCCGTTCCGTCGGCAGCACCGGACGAGGCACCGAGCGAAGAG
>JBBSDY010000678.1:0-3052 GCA_038240245.1 Polyangiales bacterium | reverse complement strand
TCTGTCGCCGATGCCGATCGAATGGGAGCGCCGACTCCCAGACCGAGGTTGAAACTCAAACTCGATACGATGCGGATCGAAAGCCCGGCGACGACGTAGGCGCTGACCGTCATGGCCGACGAGCTGCTCCCCTGCACGCCGGGGACCGCATCGGCTTCGAACGAGACGCTCGTCCCGCGAAAGCCCGCCCCGACGTCGAAGCGAACCGGCGTGGAGCGAAACATGGCCGCGACCACGCCGAGAGAGCCCACCAGCGCGTGGGAACGAATCGTCCCGTGGGGAGCTTTGACCGAGAGGCCCGAGCGCCCACCCACGGCAAGCTCGGTGCCGACGCGCGGCGTGATGGCCGCCCTGACGAAGCCGTCGGGACCGAGCTGCGTCTGGCCGCCGCCGAAGTGGGCGACGCTCATACGCGCACCCAGCTCGAGACGATCGGTGCTGCCGGGAGCGATGGGCAACGTCTCGCGTGCGGCACGGAGCACGGCCTCGGGCGGCTCCATCGCCGGCAAGTGCGACCTGCGAAGCGCGAGCTCGGCCCACGTCACTCGCAAAAGCTCGTCGGCCGCCGCCGCCACCGCGAGCGGGCGCCCATCGGGGGGGAGCGCGCCCAGATCCGTGTCGCGCCCGACTTGCTTGGCGGTCACCTTGTCGCGCACCTGGATGCTGATGAGCACGGAGTTGGGATCGTCGGCGACGATCTCCACCACCGCAACCGGCGGAAGTATGGCCGAGGGAGCCTCCGCGCAGGCAGCAATGCCATTGCCGGCGAGATCGGTCTTGAGCTCGGCCATGACCGCGTCGCTGAGCTTCTTCGTCCAGCCACGACCCACGAACTTCACGTTGACCCACGTCTGATCGGTCTGCCCGCACAGAGGCGGCTCTGCCCGCGCAGTGCCCTCGGCGAACATCGCGCCCACGGACATGGCCATGATGATGGCGATGCGTGGAACGACGAGACCGCCGGTGCCAGGAGACGCGATGAATCGCGAGGGACCTACTGACCGCCGCATTTGGAGGCGACGTTCACGACGTGCACGCCTCGTGGGTAATGTGCAACGTATGCCTGACGCATGGCCTTGCATCTCGCGTCATCATGCATCGCATCGGCCGCATACACCAGACGTGCCTGGGCATCTTCGCGGAAGCTGCCCGAGGGGCTGAGCAAGATGGCCTGCGCGAGAGCCTCCATCGCTCCCGACGGATCGCCCATGGCATCCATTCGCAAACGACCGAGCTCGAAGGCGGACAGCCCGGCTCGCGCGTCGCCCGGAAAGCGGCGGCGCAGCGCATCGAAGAGTCCCGCGGCTTGCACATTCTTGCCCGCACGACGGGCCGCGCTCGCAGCGTCGAACAACTGGCGAGCATCGAGCGTGCTGACGTTGCCCGATTTGGACTCGGTGGTCGATGGGTCGGTGCCTGAAGCTGCGCCAGTCTCGCTCGGCGCCGGAGCGGCGGCGACCGGTGCCACCGGCTCGGACGCTCGAGGCGAGAGGTCGGCTCCATCGGTCATGAGCGTGCCTTCTTCGCCCGCGCCCAGACGCTGCAAAGTCTCGTCGTGTCCGTGACGTCGAACTTCGACGACGCCTCGCTCGACGGCGACGTGCACGTGCTCGGAGCCATCGAGGTTCACGCGAAACCTCGTGCCGATCACGCGAATGTCGACCCCTCCGGCCGAGACCACGAACGATCGCCGCTCGACATGGGTGACCTCGAACAGGGCCGCGCCGCTGCGCAGCTCGACATGGACGTCGCTCGGATCACCGCTTAGCACCGCAAGTTTGGCCTGTGGATCGACCTCGATGTGCGAACCGTCGCTCAAGTCGACGAGCGCAGTGCCCGTGTCGCTTCCGAACACGGCGCCCGGAAGCACCGACACCGGCGGTCGCTTCAGCGCAAAGACGAGCAACGCCGCGGCGGCCAGCGCCAGCGGCGCGAGCGCGAGCCCGCGGGTGGACCAGCGTCGCCAGGACGCCGGCGGCTGTGAGAGCGAGTCGATGGTCTCCCATTCGCGCGCGAGCCGCGCTTCGGTTGCCGGCTCGACGACGATGAATCTCGCGAGTTTCATGATCCCCTCTTCTTGTTCGGTTCTTTCATGGCCTTTTGCATCCGCTGTTCGGCCACCGCCAGCCTGCGCTTGACGGTGGCAACTGACAGGTTCATTTGTTCAGCTATCTCTTCGAGCCCCAGACCCTCGACCCGCCGCAGCACGAGGGCGACGTGCGCCTCGACCGGCAGAACGTCGAGCATCGCGTAGATGGCGTGCAACTCGGCGGTCACGTCGGGGGGAGCCGTCTTGGAGACGAAGGTATCGGCGTCGACCGGCTCGGATCGCGAAAGTCCAAACCTCGCGAGCACCCGCTCGTGCCGGCGCATCTTGCTTGCGGTGTGAACGACGATGGTGCCCAACCATCGGGCGAAAGCCTGGGGGTCCTTCAGTTTGTCGAGAGACTTGAGCGCCCGAATGAAGCTCTCTTGCACCAGATCGTCGACCGCGACCGTGCCCCCCGTCAGCCGGAGCGACAGTCCGTAGACCATCTGCCGGTAGCGCCGAAAAAGGCTCTCACGCGCCCAGGCTTCACCGGCCCGCGCGGCCACGACCAACACGGCATCGGAAGGACCGGCGCCGGACTGGGTGAGCGGCTCTGCAACCATGGCCCATAGGTACCCCCCCATCCAAAGGTTGGCTCAGATAAGAATTTTCCAGTCTCCTCGGCCAGAAATGGGTCTGGCCCGGGCGAGCGGGCGATCACGGACCCCGGCGTTGCCCCCGACCAACGAGCCATCCCGACGCCGCCATCTGACGTCGATCCTCGGGGCCCGCCTCGCGCGCCGATTCCAGGATCGCACGATGAAGGGCGCCTTGTGCGCCATCGGTTTCGGTGCGCAGCTGAGTGAGCGCTGCCTCGAGCGCCTCGGGCTGAAAAGGCTCTGCGACGAGCGTCTCGGTGACCCGCCGGCGTGCCACCTGGAGCGCCTCGGTGCGCGGCCGCAACATCGCGTCGTGCCTCTTCCACACGCCGCGCATCGCCCGGTCTTCGAACATCGGCGCTCC
>JBBSDY010000677.1:0-3058 GCA_038240245.1 Polyangiales bacterium | reverse complement strand
CACGTCCGCGCCCCTGCCGGGTGCGAGATCGACATCATGCCGGCTCCCCAGATCGATCCCAACCTGCGCGGCGGTGTCGATCCCATCACCGGCCTGAGCGAGCTCGGCAATCGCCGCGAGGTCGGCGAACGCGCTGCCCCCGCGTACATCGGACGGGGCCTGATGGAAGCGATCTACCCCGACGAAATCGTCGCCAACGAGGACGACGACGATCTCGCCGGCGGTACGACGTCCCTCGAGCCGCAGCCGGACACCACCGCGTGCGTGACCGACTGCATCTCGGGTCGCCACAACGAAAATCACTCCGACACCGCGTTCGTCGGCGGCGATCCGCTCGAACGTCTCTCTCGATTCGGCCTGCGCGCCGCGGGGCCAACCATTTTGCAATTCGTCGTGGGTGGGACACAGGGAGAGCTCGGCATGACCAGCCCGTTCGCGCCCACCGAGCAAAACAACCCCTGGAACGTGGGGCGTCTCTGCGAAAATGCCCCCGATCCCGAGATGACGGCCGACCAGGTGCTTCAGCTGCGCACCTTGATCCGTTTGCTCGGCGTTCCCGAATTTGCGCCCGAGCTGCTGGAGAGCCCGCCGTCGACGGATCTGGCGCGGGACATTCAGGCGGGAGCCACGCTCTTCGGCGTCGATCTCGAGGCCTTCGGCTCGCGGATGACACCCGGGGCGACGCCCGTTCGTCTGGGCGACTTCGACGCCGATCGCGGGATCGCCGCCGACCGCAAGCTCAACTGCGTCGGGTGTCACATCCCCATCATGCGTACGGGCGGATCGCCTGCGCGCCTGGGCGCCGAGCACCTCAGCAACCGCTGGGCGCCGCTCTTCTCGGATCTCCTGATTCACAAGATGACCTCCTATCCTCTTGGTCGCAAAAATCAGCTCAATCCTCCGCCGCCGCCCGGGCTCGATCGCAACCTCGCCGACTTCGCCCTGCCCAACCAGGGACTGGCCAACGGCGACGAGTGGCGCACGCCCACCTTGATGGGCATCGGCAAAGTCGCGGCGCCGTTTCTCCACGACGCACGGGTGTTCCTGCGTCCCGAAGCCCCGGCCTCGACCGTCTACACCAGCGCGGTCGCCAAGAACGAGCCGCTCACCGTCGACAACCTCGATCACGCGCTGCAAGCGGCCATCGAGCTTCACGATCTACCGGCGCCGCCGGCCAATGACTTCACCCAGTGCCCCCCCGTGCTCGACCGGATCGACGACATCTGCGGGCGCGCCAGCGCGCACCGCAGCGAGGCTCGAAACGTCGTCGAGAAATGGCACAATCTCAGTGATCTGGAGCAGCGACAGGTGCTTCAGTTTCTGAAGGCGCTGTGACGACACTGTCGGTGCGCGCCGCCACGAAGCGCGGAACGACATCGACCACGAAGTAGAGCGGAACGAACATGAGCAAGACCGCAGTGGCCGCCGCCACGAGCAGCACCGATCCTCGATAGAGTGACGGCGAGGTGTGCTGGCCGGCCGCGCGCCAGGCCTGCACGTGAATGCGGAACAAGAGGCCGTCGAGCACGGTCCCGGGCGCCCCGTGGAAGAAGAGGACCGCAAAACCGGCGATGGGGTAGAGGTGAACGATCTCGGCCCACCCGAAGGTGAAAATGAAGTTCGTGAAGATGGCCGCGAGGGCGAGCGTGGTCAGTTTGTCGAAGATGCCGAGCAAGAGCAAAAGGCCAAAGACCATTTCACCCAGGGCCGTCCCGAACGACCAGGTTTCGCGGGCAAGCCACGGAATCAGGTGCCGCGGACCTTCGAGCAGCTGCGGGTAGCTATCCCCCACGCCGATGAAGAGCTCGGCGTCGTAAATTTTGTTGATGAGGCCCAGCAGGAAAAAACCCACCCCCAGGCTCACTCGAATCCCCGCCAGCTGTCGCCCATTGATGAGCACGCCTCTCTTGGCAAAGTAATAGAAGAAGGCGCTCGCCAGGACGGGAATGGCATCGATCGCTGCGAGGCCATAGGCAAAGCAGAGGTAGACGTAGACCAGCATGAGGACGACGCCCAGCGCCCGCTGAAAAAGGCCGCTGAAAATCCAGATGGAGAGCGCACTCTCCACGACGAGGAGCACCGTCCCAAGTTGTCCCTCGACCGGAAAGCTGGGCATGACCAGCCACTTTTCGACCACGCCCAGGGCCAGGACGACCCCGCCGATCTTCGAGAAGACGAGCACCGCCGCCTTCTCGCCCACCGTGATCCAGCGGTTGCGAACGTTGGCGTCGAGGATGAATCGCACGAGGGTGCCCGCCCAGGGCGGCAACCATCCCCTGCGCGGCGCCTGACTCTGTCGTTCTACGCGGGTGGGCGTGAGCTGCTGCACCAGACCGACCGCGGCGAGGTACCAGATCGTGATGAGGCCCGCGACGGCGAACGCCGCCAGGAGCGACAGCTGAAATACCTCGCCGCTCATCGATCGGAAGTAGGCACGATTGAAAGGTTTGAAGGCGTGCTTGACCCAGCGTTCGTGCGCCCAGGCGATGCCCGGCGCGAAAAGGCCCATGGCCGCGAGACCGGCCACCCACCGGCGATCTCGACGTCCGTCGACGTCAGCGGATCGAATTGCGCGCCAATTCACGGACGACCTCCCATTCGACGTGTCGAACTTCATTTGGTGTCAGACCCAAAATTTGGAGCGTGTCGGCCATGAACTCGTGCTCGCGCTGATGAACGACGCCGTCTCGCCAGGCCATGGCGAAGACCAGGCGGTAGAGGTCGAGACGTGACTCGAGGGGGACGTGGCGCTGCAAGAGCGATTGATCGATGACCAGCCGCCGGCGAAGCTCCTTGTCGATGCGTTCGTCGGCGAGAACGGGATCGCTGATGCCATAGGCCTCGAGCATCACGTCGTGGAGGAAGCTTCTCTCGCGCGGATCGATGTAGCCGTCGTAGGCCGCCACGTGGATGAGCCAGTTCAAGATCATGTCGTTCTTGATCGAGGCGAAGGTATCGATGGCCAGAATGCTCATGCGGTGCTGGTCCACCCCCATCGGACGGCCCGCCGGCACGTCGATGGGATATACCTTTCGCAAAACGGTGTTGCCGGCGCTGT
>JBBSDY010000676.1:0-3061 GCA_038240245.1 Polyangiales bacterium | reverse complement strand
GCCCACGCGGTGGCCAACGGCGGCATCGTCACCCACGGGTTCGCCAACTTCTACGTGATCGTTTCGCGGCCCGACAAGAACGTCGTCGTCGGCATCAATCGCATGAAGGGGCGGCCCGACGACCAGGTTGGCAGCGTGACGAGCACACCTCTTCGCATTCCCGAGCTCTTCGACTGGTCACAGCTTCCAGCGGGCCTAAGCAAGCACAAGGTGCTCGGCCTCATGGACGCCCTCTACGAGGTCGGACCCTTCGGTTTCCGCGGACCGGCCGGCGCCCACATGCCCGATCACCTCACGTCACCGGATGGCAAAGTCCGAACCACCCAGGTCATCGCCCCCGGCTACGCCTGCAATTCCAATCGCTTCATGGCGCGCGCAATGGATCTCCTAGGCGAGGACTACCTCTACATCACCTCGGCGAACCGATCGCGGCACGTGACCGGCGCCGAGGACGAGCCCGCGCACTTTCGCGGATCGGCCATCAAGTCCGAGTTTGGCCACGAGCAAGGCTTCGTAGTTTTGCGCCACCCCGATGAAGAAGCGGCGCAGAAGCGCTATCCGCAATTTTCACCCATGTCGACCACCATCCTGGCCTTTCACAAGATGGGCGACCCCACGCCCGCCGGCAGGCCGAGGCTTCTCGTCGAGCGGCACGGCTCGATGCACGTCGATGATCTACGCCCCATCGTCGAGCGTTTCGGATTCGGTCTTGCCCTGGGCCCCAAGGCGCAGGTTCGTCTTCAACTGCGCGAGTACACCAGTCCCCCGTCGCTGCGAGGAGGTCGATCATGAGCCGCAACTATCGCATCGGACTCATCGTTCCGAGCTCGAACACCACGATGGAGACAGAGATCCCGGCCATGCTGGCCCGGCGGGCCGAAATCGCGCCCGAGCGTTTCACTTTTCATTCGAGTCGCATGCGCATGAAAAAAGTGAGCCCCGAAGAGCTCGCACGCATGGACGGCGAAAGCGATCGATGCGCGCTCGAGCTGTCCGACGCTCGCTGCGATGCGATGGCCTATGCCTGCCTCGTGGCCATCATGGCCACCGGACCTCGCTACCACCTCAAGTCCGAGGCGAGACTGAGCAAGGTCACCGAGGAGAACGGGGCCCCGGCCAAGGTCGTCACCAGCGCGGGCGCGCTGGTCAATGGCATCAAGGCGCTCGGCGCCCGCAAGGTGTCGCTGATCGCTCCTTACATGAAGCCTCTCACCAAGCTGGTCATCGACTACCTCGCGGATTGCGAGATCGAGGTCATCGACTCGTTGAGCCTCGAGGTTGCCGACAACGTCCAGGTCGGCCGCCTCGATCCCGAGAACCTCGTCGAGCACGCGAGCCGCATCGACATCAAAGGTGCCGACGCCGTCGTGCTTTCGGCTTGCGTACAGATGCCCTCGCTCGATGCCATTCAAATCGTCGAGGACAAGCTCGGCGTTCCCGTGCTCTCGGCTGCCATCGCCACCACGTACGAGCTTTTGAAAGCGCTGGATCTCGAGCCGAGAGTTCCGCGCGCCGGGGCATTGCTTTCTGGCAAAACATCGGCCTGATCGGATTGATCCGTTAGGGCTGCAGCAGGCAGATTTCTATTGTTTCGCCGGTCCGCTCCGGGCGGTAGAGTGGTCTCGGCAGGCACCCATGAGCGCGAAAAGCGAGCCACCGCGTACAGGTCCCGTTTCGATTCTACCGGCGACTGACGGAATCGACTCCGATTGGGGAGCGGAAGACGTCGTGCCGGCGACCGCGAAAGTACCCGCACCGGCGAGAGTGCCCGCGCTGGCGAACTTGCCGGCGCTGGCGAACGTGCCCGTCCACGAAAGAGTGCTCGAGCCACCGAAGGAGCCGGCGCCCAAGGCGACCGCGGTCACCAAGTCGCCCGTCAACAAGTCGCCCGCAGTCGCGCCGACCAGGGACGAATCGGTTCGAGCGGCCAGCCATACGGTCAGTCCGTCGAAGGCTCCTGCTCCGTCGGGGCCCGTCGGCAAACGCTCCGGCACCGCGGGCTACGTCGTCGCGGTGGGGCTGCTGGCAACAGCCGGCGTTTGGTTCGCGGTTCGCTCACCCGAACCGGAGCGCATCAGTACCCCGGTTGCGCTCGAAGCGCCTCCCGCCGCCAGCATGGTGGCACTGCCGGCATCCGCCGAGCTGGTGATGCCGACCGTTTGCTCCGGCCGCGGCGGAGCCCGCCAATCCGAGCGCCGCTCCCGTTGCAGAAACGGCACCGTCTTCGTCAGCTCCCGCAGCGGCCTCGAGCGCCGAGGGCGAGACCATCGCTGTGAGGATCAACATCACCCCCGAGGGCTCGAAGCTCGTCCTCAAGGGCGAAGAGTTCGGCCGATCGCCCATGACCTTGGAGCTTCCGCGTGGCGAGCGACGGGTCTTCGAGGTCGTCGCCAAGGGCTACGTGCCGCGCCGGTTGATCGTCGATGGAACGAAGCCAGAGATAGCGTTCGGGCTCAAGCCCGTGGAGCCTCAGCCCTGAGGTCGCGCGATCGCTGCGTGGTAGACGTTCGCGATCACGGCCGGTTGACCGCGGACAAAACAGAAAACCCCGCTTCGCAAACATGCAAAGCGGGGTTCTCTAGGAGTGGCTGTTTGCCATCGCTGTAGTAAATCCCGGCAGCGTCCTACTCTCCCACACGGCTTCCCGTGCAGTACCATCGGCTCCGAAGAGCTTAACTTCCGAGTTCGAGATGGGATCGGGTGTAACCTCTTCGATATCACCACCGGAAATCGCGGGATCAAGCGTCCATGCTTGGCTCAGAGAGCGCGGCCACCCGTCTTGTCGGGGGCCATTCGCAATCCCAATCCCGGGTGCGAGCGCGCTCACTCAACGCTTGGCTGGTAAGCCGCGCATTGAGTACTACAAACACTTATCGATGCTGCCTTAGAGATATGGTCAAGCCTCACGGGCGATTAGTACCGGTTAGCTCCACAGATTGCTCTGCTTCCACACCCGGCCTATCAAACACGTAGTCTACGTGTGCCCTTTAGTGTCTTGCGACAGGGATACCTTGTCTTGAGGCCGGCTTCCCGCTTAGATGCTTTCAGCGGTTATCCGTTC
>JBBSDY010000675.1:0-3062 GCA_038240245.1 Polyangiales bacterium | reverse complement strand
CGACGTTCCGTTGACCTGGATCTTGCTGGCCGCGCTCGGGTTCGCCGCCATCGGCCTGGGAATGAGCTTTCTCGAGCACACGCGCCCGCTGCACATCTTCCGCACCGAGGCCGAGCGTTTCGGCAAGGGAAGCACCGATCAGCTCACGCCCAGCAAGTTTCGCGGTGTCTACCGGCAGATCGCCAGCAATTTGAACGACGGAATGGAAAAGGTCGCCGCCAAGGGTGGAGCGCCGCGTCGCGCCGCCGATCTCGATGCGGTGCTCGGTCCGATGCCAGCCCAGCCGTCCATGAGCGCGTTTTCATTGCCCCAGGATGCGCCGTCGGGTCCGGGAGCCCCCGTCGTCGGACCTCCCACGCCGCCCAACCGCGCCCCTTCTTTTCCGGGTGTCCCCGGATCTCCGCCGTCGGCTCCCCAGCCGCCCGCCCCAAAGCCGGCCATGCCCATGGCCGCGCCTGCTCCGGGTCCGGCGCACCCGCCTCCGCCTGCTCCCAAGCCCATCAAGCCGCCGGCGGCCAAGCCACCTTCGCCGACCCTGCTTGGCGTGGCTCCGGCCGCTCCGGCTCCCGCCCACGCGCCGCCGACTCCGGTCGCCAAGCCCATCCCGGCCGCGGGAAGGCCGGCCAACGTCCCGGCTCCTTCGCCCAATCCTCCCCCGGTCCCACCTCCTCCGATGCCCGACCACCGGGCCGACGAGGACGAGGCCACCGTCGTCAGTCAGGTACCGAGCGAGATTCTCGGCCAGCTCGCCAACCGCGATACCGGCCGGCCCCCGGCCATCGAAGACGAAGCCGCCGAGTGGAAGCGCGTCTACGACGAGTTCGTCCGCCTGAAAAAAGAGTGCGGCGAGCCCACCGAGGGCCTCAGCTTCGACAAATTCAAGAACACGCTGCGCAAGAATCGCGATCAGCTGCTGCAGCGTCACGGGTGCAAGTCCGTGAAATTCAGCGTCTACGTCAAAGAAGGCAAGGCGGCGCTCAAGGCCAATCCCGTGCGCACCTAGCCTGGCGTGATTAGGATCTTCCTTCCGGCCATCGGGCGGAATAAGGAAGGCTCATGACATCGGTCCGCAACGTCATCATCATCGGCTCGGGCCCGGCGGGGCTCACTGCCTGCATCTACGCCGCGCGAGCCAACCTGAAGCCCCTCTGCATCGAGGGCTTCAACGCGGGAGGCCTCATTCCCGGGGGGCAGCTGATGTTCACCACCGAGGTCGAAAACTATCCAGGCTTTCCCCACAAGGTGACCGGTCACGAGCTGATGCAGCGTTTTCGCGATCAGGCCGAGCACCAGGGCACCGAGATCATCACCGCCGACGTCACCAAGGTCGATCTGTCGGCGCCGCCCTTCAAGGTCTGGGTGGGTGATGCCGCGGAGCCCACGCTCTCCAAGACGGTGATCATCGCCACCGGCGCGCGGGCGAACTACCTCGGTCTGCCCAACGAAGACAAGCTCAAAAACAAGGGCGTCTCGGCGTGCGCGGTCTGCGACGGCGCTCTGTTTCGGGGCGAGCCGGTGGCGGTCGTCGGGGGCGGCGACACGGCGATGGAAGAGGCAAGCTACCTCGCTGGTCTCACCTCGCATGTGACGCTCATCCACCGGCGCGACCAGTTTCGCGCTTCGAAGACGATGCAAGACCGCGTGCTTTCCAACCCGAAGATCGAGGTGCTCTACAGCCACGAGGTTCGCGACGTGAGCGACGTGGCCATGGATCGCGTGACCAGCGTCGAGGTCGAGGATCAGAAGACTCAGGTTCGGCGCTCGATACCCGTCTCGGCGATGTTCGTCGCCATCGGGCACACGCCGATGTCCGAGCTGTTCGTGGGACAGGTCGCGCTTCACCCCAACGGCTACATCAAGACGGTGCCTGGCAAGACCGAGACGTCGGTTCCTGGTGTCTTCGCTTGCGGCGACGTTCAGGACTGGGTTTTCCGGCAGGCGGTCACCGCCGCGGGAACGGGATGCATGGCGGCCCTCGAGGCCGAGCGCTACCTGGGCACGCTCGGAGGCCATTGAGCGCGAGCGAGCCCCCGCGAAACGGCGCACGGGGCGAAGAGAGTCCGCGCGAAGAGCTGGCTCGCCTGGCCGAAGATCTGAGAGCTCACGCCGAGTGGCAAGAGGACACGGGCGCCGTGGGAGTGCCACGCCGACAAGAGCCGCTCCCGCCCGCGATCGCCGCGCAAGAGGGCGGCGCCCAGCGAGCGCAGCATCTGATGAAGGCGGAGGCGAGCGTGGGAACGCCGATCAAGAATATGGGGAGCAGGAGCTTGGGCACGCCGACGAGCACGGCACCGGCGACGAGCGCAGCACCGACGGCGAGCACGGCTCTGACGGGCGATGCAGCCAAGATGCGGCTCGTGCAGCTCGCCGACGAGATCAAAAGCTGCACCAAGTGCGCGCTTCACGCTGAGCGAACACAGACCGTGTTCGCTCGTGGCAATCCCCAGGCCGAGCTCTGCTTCGTGGGCGAGGGGCCAGGGGCGGACGAGGATGCACAAGGCTTTCCGTTCGTCGGCAAGGCCGGTCAGCTTCTCGATCGCATGATCGCGGCGATGGGGTTCGACAGGGACGATGTCTACGTGTGCAACATCGTCAAATGTCGACCACCGGGCAACCGCAAGCCCGAGCCCGCCGAGATGGCAACCTGCGTACCGTACCTACGCGAGCAGCTCGAGCTGGTGGCACCGAAGGTCATCGTCGCCCTGGGGGCGACGGCGGTCGAGGGCCTTCTCGGAACGAGCGGTGGCATCACGCGCCTGCGCGGACAGTGGAAGCTCTACCGGACCATCCCGACGATGCCCACGTTTCATCCCGCCTACTTGCTGCGCAATCCCCCCGCGAAAAAAGAAGTGTGGGCCGATCTGCAGGCGGTGCTCAAGCAGCTCGGGCGGTCTGTGCCACCGGCTGGCCGCTCAGCTTGAGGTAGATGTACATGTGCGCGATGTACAAGAGCGGGATGACCAAGAGAATCCCGACGAAGCAAGCGCACATGCCCGCGATGCTGAGACCGAACGCGATGAGCCCGAAGATCAAGATCGTGCCCTTGTTGCCGTCGGTAAGCT
>JBBSDY010000674.1:0-3065 GCA_038240245.1 Polyangiales bacterium | reverse complement strand
TTGAATTTTCGACCACCGATCGAACAGGTGACGACGCTCGATGACGACAAGCCGTGGGAGCGCGCCTGTCGCGAAGGCTGGGAGGGGGTCGTCGCCAAGCGACGGGATTCTACCTATGAGCACCGCCGCAGCCCCAACTGGCTGAAGATGAAATGCGAAGCTTCACAGGAGCTGGTGGTGGGCGGGTTCACCGATCCGCGCGGCGCACGCGTCGGCCTCGGCGCATTGCTCGTCGGCTATTTCGAGCGGGATGAGCTCGCTTTCGCCGGCAAGGTGGGCACCGGCCTCGATACGAAAACGCTCCGCCTGCTGCGCGGGCAGCTGGATGCGCTCGAGGTCCCGCACACGCCCTTCACGATGGCCGTTGGCTTGCCGCGTAGGGCGCACTGGACGAGGCCCGAGGTGGTCGTTCAGGTGGGATTCATCGAATGGACCCGGCACGGCAAGCTTCGTCACCCTCGACTGATCGGCATCCGCTCCGACAACTCCGCACGCGAAGTGGTCAGGGAACAGCGGTGATCACCCACCCCGAGAAGGTGCTCTTTCCGGACCAAGGAATCACCAAGGGGGAGCTCGCCCTGTACTACGAGGCAGTGGCGCCGATCATGCTTCCACATATCCGCGCGCGGCCCGTCACGATGGAGCGGTTTCACCGTGGCATCGCCGAAAAAGGATTTTTTCAGAAGGATGTATCCAAGGGCTTTCCCGACTGGCTCCAGCGCGTAGAGGTACCGAAGAAGGGCGGCACCGTGCACTATCCGCTGGTGTACGACACACGATCGCTGCTGTGGTTGGCCAATCAAAACTCCATCACGCCCCATGTATGGACCGCACGCGTGCCCGCCCTGCACAATCCCGATCTCTGCGTCTTCGATCTCGATCCCATGAAGGACGAGCCCGACGTGCTGCGGGCCACCGCGCTCGCGGTTCGTGATCTGCTGCTTGAGCTCGGCCTCGAAAGCTGGGTGAAGACGTCCGGCTCGAAAGGGTTCCACATCGTCGTCCCGCTCGACGGCAAGCTCGGCTACGCGGAGGTTTACGCCTTTGGGGACGCCGTTGGAAAGCTTCTCGTGCGCCGCGATCCGGAGCATCTGACGCAGGAGTTCGCCAAGGTCGATCGCAAGGGTCGCCTCTACGTCGACACGGGTCGCAACGTATTCGGCGCGACCTTTGCCGCAGCCTATGCGGTGCGTCCGAAGCCCGGAGCGCCCATCTCTGCGCCGTGCACGTGGGCAGAGGTCGCAGGTGGCGCCGCGAGTCCGAGAACGTTCACACTTCGCAGCATGGCCCGCCGAATCGAGGAGGTCGGCGATCTCTGGTCCGCAATGCCCGAACAATCGCTGGAGCCCGCCATCGAGCGTCTGCGGGAGCGTGAACCGTGATATCGCGAGGTTCGTGACGCAGACGAACACCGTCGTCATTGGCGCGAGCGCCGCCGGGCTGGCGACCGCTGCGTGCCTGACGCGTGCTGGCGTTCCCCACGTGGTGCTCGAGCAACACGCGCACGTCGCACACGCGTGGCGTCAGCATTACGATCGCCTTCACCTGCACACCACCCGTGGTCTCTCTGGCCTTCCGTACCACCCCATGCCGAGGACCTACCCCAAGTACCCATCGCGCGAACAGGTCATCCTGTATCTCGAGGACTACGCACGCAAGTTTTCGATCGAGCCGGTCTTCGGGCAGCGAGTCTCTTCGATTCGGCGCGAGGCGGGCGACTGGCTCACCGAGACGGAGCGGGGAGAGAGGATTGTCTCGCACAACGTGGTGGTCGCTACCGGCAATGCGCGCGTACCCTACGAGGCAACCTGGCCCGCGCGCGAACAATATCGCGGCGAGATCGTCCATAGCTCTGGCTACCGAAACGGCGATCGCTTTCGCGGCAAGTCCGTGCTTGTGGTTGGCTTCGGAAACTCCGGCGGTGAGATCGCCCTCGACCTCCACGCGAGCGGCGCGAAGGCGACCATCGCCGTGCGCAGCGCGGTCAACGTCATACCGCGTGACCTTCTCGGTATTCCCATTCTCGCCGTGGGTCTCGTCATGGGCGTCCTGCCGGCGCGAATTGCGGACGCGATCGCGCGGCCGCTCCTTCAGGCCAGCATCGGCGACATCACCCAGGTCGGGCTGCGCAGGCTTCCCTACGGCCCCATCGTGCAGATCCGCGAGCACAGGCGCATCCCGCTCCTCGACATTGGCACCATCGATCTCCTGCGCCAGGGTCACATTCGCATTGCATCGGGCGTACGACGGTTCACCGCGGCCGGCGTCGAGTTCGACGACGGCGCCAGCGCCGCGTTCGACGGCATCGTGCTCGCCACCGGCTATCGACCTGCGCTCGCCGACTTTCTCGCGGTAGCCGACCAGATCACCGACGAGCGCGGCGTGCCCCAAACGAGCGGCCGCGAGACCTTACCTGGCCTCTATCTTTGTGGGTTCTATGTGTCCCCCACGGGCATGTTGCGCGAGATCGGCATCGAAGCGAAACGCGTCGCCGCGTTGATTGCGGCGAGCAGCTCGAACCGATAGAGTCGCGGACGTCAGTGGCGGTGCTCGATGATCGTAAGATCGTCCATCAAATCTGGAAGCCCGTCCATGGCCAGCTGAGCTTCGGCGAAGCAACATGCAGAACGTAAAACGAGTTCCCTTCGACGCTCGGTTCGTCGTTGGGACAACGGCGGAGATTTGTCCATGAATCTGGCCAGACGCTGCAACGAACCGCGAAAGGCGCGATCGCTCCTCAAGTTGCTCGGCCTCTTGTCGGGTGCGCTGTTCTCGCTCGCTTGCACGGGCCGCATCGGAGACAAGTTGACCGACGGCGAGGGGCTCGCTTTCTCGGATGGGGGGTCGGCCGACCCTGGCAGCAACGCCGATCCCTCGATGGCCGAGGCCGGGCTCGATCTACCGGCCGACGACGTGCCGGTAGACTTCGAGCGGGACATCGAGCCCATCCTGGGCGACAACTGTGTCAGGTGTCATGGCGGCGTGCGCGAGCTGCCTCTGGCGCCCAAGATGCCGCTCAATCTGCAAAGCCGTGAAAGAGCCGCCCGGGTACTGGGCCAGGCGGG
>JBBSDY010000673.1:0-3070 GCA_038240245.1 Polyangiales bacterium | reverse complement strand
CGAAACGCCGCGACTCCAATCGACGCCGTGATGGGGATTCGCTCGCCCGACGGTGCGTCGACACGCAGCTCGGCAATGACGTGTCGCACGCGATCGCCGACGATCTTCGCGCCAGCCAGGTCGGTCGCGTGCAGGGTCATCACGAATTCTTCGCCTCCCCATCGCGCCACCAGGTCCCCCTTTCGCCCCTGGCCCGCGAGGAGCAGACCCACCGCGGACAGAACCGCGTCGCCCGAGCCGTGCCCGTGACCGTCGTTGATGGCCTTGAAATGGTCCAGATCGAGAAGAAGTCCGGTCAACGGATGCCCGTAGCGCGACGCCCGCGCGACCTCGATGTCCAGACTTTCCAGGTAGGCACGACGATTCATGAGGCCGGTCAGGGGGTCGATCGTCGCCAGGCGCTGCGATTCCTCGACGAGCGACGCAATACGGATCGGGCCGGCGATTTCGCGCGCGAGGACCGCGACGAGGTGCTCTACCTCCAACTGATCTTCTCCCGTACCGGGAGCCAGCGCGATGCTCCCGAGATCGGCGTTGCCCAGACGAATGGGCATGACCACGGCTGACGATCCTGCGCTGGCGTTGCTGGCGTCTTCGTCCTCTACGAGGACCGTGGGAGCTTTCTCGCCCAGCGCGAGCGCGACGCGGGCTTCCTGGACGGCAAGTTCCTGCGTGTTGGGACTCGCATGGAGCCCGAAGCGCGCTGGAAAATGGGTGGAGATGGCGAGCCATCGGTAAGTCGTAATCTGAGAGACCAGTTGCGAGAACAGATCGAAGAGACGATCGAACGCGCCGCAGACGCCGAGCGCACGCACCTCGGATGCGATGACGGACTCGAAGAGGGCCGCATCGAGATGGGCAGCGATCCGATCGCGTAGCGCGGAAGCGTCGCCACCGAGCTGGGTGAAAAATCCATCGTTTGGCGCCGCGGTCGCGATCGCACGCGCGATCGCGCGCACGAGGTCGCCCATGCGACCCTTAACGACGTAGGCTGTTGCACGTGCGCGCTCGGCCCAAAAGCGATTTCTCTGCCCATCGGGACCCCGCAGGATGACCGGAACTGTCTCCGTTCCCGGCTCTGCCTTGAGCAGCCTGCATAGCTGCACGCCCGAGATCCCGGGCATCCACAGATCGGCGACCACAGCGGCCGGCGGATCGACCAGAGCCATCCGGGCACCCTCGGCGGGATCGGCGACTTCGGCAACCGTGTAGCCCTGCATGCGCAGTCGGCCCGCCAACACCGAGTTACCTTGCCCGGCAGGGTCCACCAGGATGAGTCGCTGAGCGTCGGACATGGTCAGGATCGAGAACGGACCGGCAACGAACGACTTGAATTGGCACGCAGTCACCTACATGCGCTAGCCCCCGTTCACTTTTTCGCCGCTGTTTCAACCGCTTGACCAGTCGCTCCAACGATGGGACACCCAAAGGACCCACCATGCGAATCCCGTCCCTTCTGCATCCGCGGCTCTTGACCACGGCGGTCCTCGTTCTGCTTTCGTCGTGCGGCGATGAGGCAGGCTCTCCGGCCACCTCGGGCGGCGCCGGGCAACTGGCGGCGGGCGGAGCGGCGGGAT
The DNA here is from genome assembly GCA_038240245.1 of Polyangiales bacterium. Taxonomy (GTDB): domain Bacteria; phylum Myxococcota_A; class Polyangia; order Polyangiales; family Polyangiaceae; genus DASWDH01. The sequence goes on along the minus strand of JBBSDY010000673.1, from coordinate 1,493 downwards.
CGGGCGGTAGCAACGCGCCAGGCGCTGACGCATCGATGGGGGGAGCGGGATCCGAGGTCGTCGTGACCAACGATGCCGGTGGCGAGAGCGCGGTCGATGCGGGACCGCCGCCACCCCCTGGCGGGCCCGATGTGTCCCTACCCGCCGATCCCGGGCCGCAACCTTTTTTGCATCCCCTGTTCACCGATCACGTCGTCCTCCAGCGCGATGCGCTCACGCCCGTGTGGGGTTGGAGCGCGGCGGGCGACAAGATCACCGTCAAGATCGCCAACCACACCTACACCGCGACCGCCGATCAATACGGTCGCTGGCTCGTACGCATCGGTCCGTTCGCGTCCGATCCCGGACCCAACACGCTCCAAGTCTCGGGGCCGCAAACGACCACCATCCAGGACGTCCAGTTTGGAGACGTCTGGCTATGCAGTGGACAGTCGAACATGGAATTTACGGTCAGCGGCGCCATCAATGCCGCTGCCGAGGTTGCAGCGAGCGCCAATCCCAACCTGCGCCTCTTCACCGTGCGGCGAGCGAACCTGAAAGAGCCGCGCCAGACGTTCCTCGAGGCCGATCCCAAGAATCCGAGCAAGTGGCAGCTCGCCGGGCCCCAGACCGTCCCCGGCTTTTCGGCCGTCTGCTACTTCATGGCGCGCGAGCTGTCCAAGCAGCTCAAAGGAGTTCCCCTCGGGCTGATCCATTCTTCGTGGGGAGGTACGAGCATCGAGTGGTGGACCAGCGCCGAGAAGCTCGGCACCATCGAAGATTTTCGCCACCCCCTCGACATGCTCCCAGCGCAAACGATCATGCCCACCGCGCCGGTCATCACCTCGCTCTACAATGGCATGATAGCTCCTCTGCTTCCCTTCGGTTTGAAGGGAATCGCCTGGTACCAGGGCGAGAACAACGGCGGCAACGGCTGGCAGTACAGCCGCCTTTTGCCAGCGATGATCGACGACTGGCGAACACGTTTTCGGATGGGCAAGCTTGCGTTCATCAACGTGCAGCTCGCCAACTACAACAACGGTCACATGCCCATGCTCGTCGAAACGGGCGGCGGTTGGCCGGTTCTTCGCGAAGCGCAGCTTCTCACGCGACGCTCGGACGAAAAAGAAGGCATGGGCGTCATCGTCGACGTGGGCAACCCCGACAACATCCACCCCACGGACAAGCAAGACGTAGGCTTTCGTCTCGCCACGTCTGCTTTGCATGTCGCCTATGGGCAAGAAAACGTCTTCGAAGGTCCGCTGTTCAAGTCGTTTGCCGTTGAAGGCGACAAGATTCGGGTGACCTTCGACACCGTGGGCAGCGGCCTGATGGTGGGCACCAAGAATTTTGCCACCTTCGATCCCGTACAGGAAGTCGCAGCGGGCCAGCTTAGCGGATTTGCCATCGCCGGAGCCGACAAGAAATGGGCGGCTGCCACCGCGACCATCGACGTGGCCACCAAAACCGTCGTCGTGTCTGCGGCCTCGGTTGCGACGCCGGTTGCCGTCCGT
>JBBSDY010000672.1:0-3076 GCA_038240245.1 Polyangiales bacterium | reverse complement strand
GGTCGAGGTCGAGGGTCGAGGGTCGAGGTTGGGGTTGAGGGGTCGAGGTCGAGGTTGTGGGGTCGAGGTCGAGGTCGCGCTTGAGGTCGAGGTCGCGCGATGGTGGTCTTTTGCGGGTTGGCGGCCTGAAAACCCATTGGGATTGTTGCCACGGGGTTTGGCGCGATTGGCGTGGCGTGACCTCGCGCAGATGCCCGCCAGCAGGGGCGAGCGGGCGACACGCTACCGCTGCGCTCGTTGCGACGACAGAGACGATACGCCCATGCGGTTGGGTCGGTTCTCGAGATCGCCGTTCGGTCACGCTCCTGCGCAAAATGCCGTGAGGGCCGCGGTGCCCGTCAAACCGGATCGCCGCAATGCTTCCCCGGATCGCTCGGCGCACGACGGGGGGGGCCGGCGGAGACGGCGACGCTTCACAGCTTCGCTGCGCGTGTTCGCCCGCCCCGTGCTGCGACGTCGCAGATCGTGTACGGCTGTGGAAGCTCGGCTCACGGCCGCCCGCTGTCTCCCGCAACAGCATTGCCGATGGCGGAGCCGTCGCGCCCGCCCAGCCGTCGGGACTAACGATCTTCCTCTCGTCCGGGTGAATTGCGGACCACACGGTGTCTCGATGAGACGTCCAATCAGTAGAGGCCGAAGACAACGCGCTGCTGGGCACGCAGGGCGGCTCGCGGAAGTTTCGCGGTTTCGGCCTTGAGAGTGCGGCGAACGGCGGGCGGTCATCGGAGCGTATCGCGGACCGCAAACCGACAAAATCAAAGACGCGCTGCACCTGACGAACATCTCGTTCGAGCACTCCTTCGCAGCGAAGGAGGAGGCGCGAATGGGCGGCGGCGGCCACCTTGGTGGGGGTCGAGGCGGTCGACGAGTCCGCTCCTCCACGCTGCGCAGGTCATTATTTGCCACTCGATACCGCTCGACGCAGTCATAGCGACCTGCCGACTCACGCCGAACTCACGGCAAAATTGAGCCGGCCGTCGCCCTCATTGCCGCATCTCCCATTTCCAAGCACGAACTCCACTCGCTCCTCATCAACATCGCTCTCCTGCCAGGGGCATGGCTGCCACCGTCAGGGACGTCCTCGGAAAAATGCGAACCGACTGTCAGGGATGTCCCCCGGTTCGCTCTGTCAAGGATGTACTCGGTGTTCGTACCCGCGACTTGTGCCTCATTCGAGCTGGACGAGACTCTCGGCATACGCCATAGTATAAAGTAGCCCTATCAAGATGACCGCTGTGCCCGGCTCGAATAACAAGATGACCGCTGTGCCCCGCCCGAAGATTAAGTCGACCGCTGTGCCAGGCCCGAAGGTGAGAAAGGTCCTACGGAAACCGCAGGCGCAGCAACAGCTCCCGTTCCACACCTGGGGAGGGATCCGAAGGGGGGCGGGACGAAAGCCGCGGCTCGGCAAGGCGGGCATCGCGCACCGGGCGCGTCCCTTGCACGACCGGCAACATCCGCTTCACGTGACGTTGCGCGTGCGGCGCGGGCTGCCCAGTTTGCGAACGCAGACCGTCTTTTTTGCGATCCGCGGCGCGCTCGGCAAGGCCTCGCGTGCGGCCTTTCGGATCGTTCACTTCTCGGTCCAAATCGATCACGTGCACCTCATCATCGAGGCGAAGGACAAGGCGGCCCTCTCGAGCGGCGCTGCTGGGCTGTCGATTCGCGTCGCTCGAGCGGCGAATTGGGCTCTGCGGCGACGGGGCCGTTTCTGGAGCGATCGCTACCACGCGCGTCCGCTTCGCAGCCCGCGCGAGGTGCGCAACGCCGTCGTCTACGTCATCACCAACTGGCGCAAGCACGTGCAACGATCGTCCGGGCTCGATCCATGCTCGTCGGCGTGGTGGTTCACGGGCTGGTCGGTGCCCCCTCGCGGACCTCCCTCACCAGGATGGACCGAAGACGAACCGGTACCCGTTCGGTTGGCCAGAACCTGGCTCGGCCGAGTCGGGTGGCGGAAGCGAGGATTGGTTCGTCTCGATGAGCGCCCTCGATCAAGCTGACGAAAAGAACCCCAACCCAGCACGTCCTCACGCGCCCCAAAACAGCAAATCCCGACCACGACGGCGACGGCGACCCCGACGTCAACCGCGACCGCGACCCCGACCCCAAACTCGACCTCGACCCCGACCTCGACCCCAACCTCTACCTCGACCCCGACCCCAACCCCGAACCCCCACCGCCCAACAAACTCCAACCCCGACCTCAATCCTCAGCCCCAATCCCAACCGCCCCAACCAGCGCCACCCCCCACCCAACCGAAGTCAGATCGCTAGCCCGCACGCCGCCAGCGTGGTAGCTCCCGCGGGTCATGAGCTTCGCCTGCGGCATCGTCGGTTTGCCCAACGTCGGCAAAAGTACCCTCTTCAACGCGCTCTCCAGCGCCAAGGCCGAGGCACAGAACTACCCATTTTGCACCATCGAGCCCAATGTGGGCGTGGTGATCGTGCCCGACGAGCGCATCGATGCGCTGGTCAAGCTCTACTCGCCGCCCAAGGTCGTGCCCGCGGCCATCCAGTTCGTCGACATTGCCGGGCTCGTGCGGGGCGCGTCCAAAGGCGAGGGCCTGGGCAACCAGTTCTTGGCGCATATCCGCGAGGTCGAGGCGATCTTGCACGTCGTGCGCTGCTTCGAGGACCCCAACGTCATCCACGTCGAGAACCGCATCGATCCGGTGGCCGACGTCGAGACCATCACCGCCGAGCTCTGCCTCAAGGACATCGACACGGTCGACAAGCGTCGCGAACGCTCGCGCAAGATGATCAAGGCCAACAAGGCCGAGGACCGCATCGCCATCGAGGTGTGCGATCTCTTGATGGCCCACCTCGACAAGATGAAGCCGGTCCGCTCGCTCCTCGCCGACCCCGCGTCACCCGCTGGCAAACAAGGGCCGCTGGCCAGCGCCGATGCGCAAATCATCGTACGCGACATGTCCCTTCTCACCGCCAAGCCGAGCCTCTACGTCGCCAACGTCGACGAAGGCTCTCTCGCCAACGTGTCGGCCAACAAGCACTTCGTCGCCATCGAGGCGCTCGCGAAGTCCGAGGGATCGCAGGTCCTTCCCATCTGCGCCGCG
>JBBSDY010000671.1:0-3081 GCA_038240245.1 Polyangiales bacterium | reverse complement strand
GCTCGAGGCGTGGTACACCAGGGTCGTCAAGGGGTTGGGGCGTGAGGCAACTTTCGTCTGCGAGCCAAAGATCGATGGTGTGTCGATCGCGGTCACCTACGAGCGCGGACGCTACGTGCGCGGCGCAACCCGGGGTGACGGCGAGGTCGGCGAGGACGTGACCCAGAACGTTCGTACGATCCGCGCGGTGCCAGCGCGGCTGCGAACGCCCGATCCGCCAGCGTGGCTGGAGATCCGTGGCGAAATATTCTTGAAGGTCTCCGACTTCGAAAAGGTGAACGCCGAGCTCGGCGAAAGTAGAAAAACCCTCTTCGCCAATCCACGTAACGCGACCGCAGGCACATTGCGCCAGAAGGATCCGGCGGTGACAGCGTCGCGCCCCCTCAGCGTCTATTTCCACGGCCTGGTTCGCATCGAAGGGAAGGAGCTGGGCTCGTATTCGGAGACCTTGCGCTACCTGCAGGATGTGGGGCTGCGGGTCCATCCCGAGGCCAAGGCGTGCGCCACGCTCGACCAGGTGAAGGCCTACGTGGCTTCGATGGGCGAAAGACGGCACGCGCTCGAGCACGAGATCGACGGCGCCGTCGTGAAGGTCGACTCGTATGGCGACCAGAACGAGCTCGGGAGCACGTCGAAATTTCCGCGCTGGGCCATCGCCTACAAGTTTCCGGCCGAGGAGCAGACCACCAAGCTGCGTGACATCATGGTGAGCGTGGGACGCACCGGTGCGGTCACGCCCTTTGCAGTGCTCGAGCCGGTACGGGTGGGCGGCGTCACGGTTTCCATGGCGACGCTTCACAACGCGGACGAGGTCGAGCGCAAGGGGGTGCTCATCGGCGACACGGTGGTCGTCCGTCGCGCCGGCGAGGTGATTCCCGAGGTCGTGGCGCCCATTCCCAGCTTGCGCACCGGCGACGAGCGCAAGTTCGTGATGCCCACCGAGTGCCCGGTGTGCAAGCAGCCGATTACCCGACCCGAAGGAGAAGCCGTTACTCGTTGCACCAACATCGACTGCCCGGCGCAAGCGCTGGGTCGCATCGTGCACTTTGCTTCGCGGGGCGCGATGGACATCACCCACCTGGGCGATCGCACTGCCGCCGAGCTGCTCGAGCGCGATCTCATCGAAGATGCGGGTGATATCTACTCTCTTACCCCCGACGACATCGCCAAGATCCCCAATTTCAAGGACAAGTCGATCACCAACCTGCTCGAGGCGATCAACGCCTCGCGCGATCGGCCCATCGACCGTCTTCTCTACGGCTTCGGTATCCGCCACGTGGGCGCCACGGCGGCGCGCCTGTTGGCCGATGCCTTCGGATCCCTCGACCTCATCGCCGCGGCGCCTGCAGCGGAGCTCGCCGCCGTCGAGGGAGTCGGCGACGTGATCGCCGGCGCCGCGCGCTAATACTTCGACCGGCCGGCAACGACGAGCCTGCTCGACAAGCTTCGCCGGGCCAATGTTCGCATGAGCGAGGAGCGCAAGAAGACCGTGGGGCCCCTCACGGGAAAGTCGTTCGTCATCACCGGAACGCTCGAGAAATTCTCGCGCGAAGCGGCCGAGGAGCGGATTGCCGCCCTCGGCGGCAAGGTGACCTCGAGTCTCTCCAAGAAGACCGACTACCTCGTCGTCGGCGCGAGCCCAGGGTCCAAGCTGGACAAGGCGACCAAGCTCGGCGTCAACACCATCGACGAAGCCGCCTTCGAGTCTCTTCTCGCTGGCTAGTCCATCCGCAAATAAGACCTTTTGGACATGTCGGTCAAACCGCCACGGCGCCATCGGATCGCCAAGGACACCATCGGCTTGTTTGTTTGGTTGCTGCACTCGTCCGCATGCTGACTTGGTGGGACAAGAGCGTTTGAACAAAAAATCCCTTGGCGCTCTTGGCGCCGTGGCGGTTCGACCGTACCCCCAGGCACTGCCTCCCGATCCAGACGCGCGAGTTGGCTAATCGCAGGCGCGGCCGTACGTGCATGAGAACCTGGTGATCCCCGCCGAGTCCGCCGCGAGGGAGCACGAGTGAAGAGCGTCGAAGTCGGGGCAATGGTCCTTGCAGAAGGTGAAAAGGTTGACAATGCCGGTGACGGCCCCATTGGCCAGTGAGGTCGACGTGGTTCCGCCGGGCCCATAGAGGCAAAGGACATCGGCGTCGGGTCTCTGGTCGCTGAACGAGACGTCGCACACGGTGGCCGGCCCGCTCGCTCCGTCCGGCATCGACGCCGGCAAGGTCGGACACGCGCCGCACGCCGAAAACACCGAGGGGCGATCGGCAAACGGATTGGTCGACGCCGGCACGTCGGCTGGCTCGGTATGGGAGCAAGGCTCAGCGCAAGAAAGGGCGCCGGGCGCGCACGCGACCACCACGGCCGCGCGCACGATCGCTCTGCGCGCTCGCGCGAGGCCGTTCAGTCGAAATCCTCGATCTTCCACTGGCCGTGCTCGCGTACGAGCTGCACGGTGCCGCCCGAGCCGTAGGCCATCGTGGCGCGGTCGCCGATCTCTTCGAACTGCGCGGTGGGAAGGGCCGCGCGCAGCGCACCGGTGATGCGGGCCATCTCTTCTTTTTGCGAGCCCTCCCAGGCGGCGCGAAGCTTGTCGGCGTCGAGCCCTTCCATGTGCGCGTCGGGAACGAAGCGAATCATCACGTCGTAACGCTTGCGCTCGAAGGCACGCAAGAACGCCTCGACCGATTGCTGGGGCGTCGCTTGCCCGTAGAGGTTGATGGATCCATCGAGACGCCAGTGGCCGTCTTCGTAGACGAGCTGGAGCTTCTCGCCCTTGGGCGAGACCACCGTCGCGGTGACCAGCGGATCGCTCGCCGGGCGCGCGAGCGCGTGGGCGATGTCCTTCATCTCGGGTCCGTTCTCCTTGACCATCCGGCGGAAGGCGTCGACCGAGATGTTGTGCCTGGCCTCGCTCGACAAGAGCTTGTAAGCGTCGTCGGCACGTCCCTCGTCGAGGGCCCGCGCGTAGGCGCGCAGCGTGTCGCTTGGCCCTTGCTGAAGGGCGGCAGAACGGCAGGCGGAAAGGGCCAGCACCGCCACGAATGCGAGGGAAACCCGCGAGCGCACGACCGTTGGCCT
>JBBSDY010000670.1:0-3088 GCA_038240245.1 Polyangiales bacterium | reverse complement strand
TCGCGAACGGTTGCCCCGGTGTTGTGGAGGGACACCTTTCTGACCTCGGCGTCGTCCTCGGGCGAAACGATCACTTCGGTCGTCGTTGCCAGTCCCCGATCCTGGCGCCGGATCTCGATGCGATCCTCCGAACAGAGCACCTCGTAGGATTCGGGCTCGACCAGCGAGGGCTGGTATCCGGCCGACCAGAAACGCCCCGTGCGCACGTCGCGCAAGTAGACGAATACGCCATACGCTCCTCGCGTCCCGTCATCCCGCCACCGGGTGACCGCCGTGGCACCCGACCGGCTGTATCCTGCCCCCGCGGCCGTGACCATCACCGAGTAGTGTCCGTTCGACAGCAGATGCGTGCGCGGGCTTTCATGATGGGGCGATTGAAATGTTCGAAGGGCCGAGACGGCCAGATCTCGCGTGCGAAGATCGCTCGAGACCTCGTCCGCGCGTGGCCGCGCGACGGCAACGCTTCGCGGCGTGCGCTCGTGCAGTAACAGATCGGCGGCGCGCACCCTCACATCGGCATGGAAGCGTGACCGTAACCTGCCGCCCTGCAGGACGTTCGCCAGCGAGACCAGCGTCATGCCTTGGTGATGTGCGAAGTACGCTCGCACCATGGCCTGCGTTTGCCCCTCTTCGAGGCGGGTCGGCGTAAAGTCGATGGCCTCGTAGAAGCCGTAGGTCCCCAGGCACTTCATCCGGCCGAGGCGCGCGAGGTTGTCGGCCGACGAGGCGGGCCTCACCATCGCCGCCAATGCCGAAGCGTAGGGAGCTATGACGAGATTCTGCGACAGGCCTCTCTTGAGGCCCAGCCCGCTGACCCCGAAGCTCGAGTATTGGTAGTTGAGGGCGGCATCACGCGCGTTGTAGGCCGACTCCGATATGCCCCACGGTACGCCCCGTGTTCGCGCGTACGCCATTTGCCGCTTCACGACCAGGTGCGCCGTCTGATCGAGCAGGCTTCCCTCGGGATCGCGCATGACCAGCTCGGGCATGAGGTATTCGAACATCGAGCCCGACCACGAAAGTAGCGCCGATCCGCGGCCCGCGGGCGTGAGGGGTCGCCCGAGCTTCTGCCAGTGGCTCGCGGGCACGTCTCCCTTGGCGATGGCCACGAAGCTGGACAGGCGAGCCTCCGAGGCGAGAAGATCGTAGTAAGACGCATCGACCTTGCCGTCCGACACGCGGTAGCCAATCGAGAAGAGCTTCTTGGTCGGGTCGAACAAGAACGCGAAATCCATTTCGCTCATGAGCCGCTGACAGACCATGGCGATCCGCTCGAGCTCGGCCGCGAAGGACGCCGCCTCTGCGGCGGCCCTGTCGAGCGCGTCGATGGCGCGGCTTCGCAGCTCAACCGCGCGTGCCGACGCTGATGTGGCCCTGTCCAAATCCCACCGCGCGCTCGCGTAGCGCTGCGCCGCCTCGGCACTGCTGGGCGGCGACGTGTCGAGGGCGTCGAGAACCGATCGCACCTCGCCGTCCGAATCGTCCACGAGCTCGGCCCAGGGAAACGCCTCTTGCAGACTCCTGGCGTTGTCGATCGCGAAGTCCCGCAGCGCCTCGGCGCCCCGCATCGGTGCCTCCGGGGCAGGGTCGTCGGGGCTCGCGCCGGCCCGCAAGGATTCGACGAGCGCGGACGACTGCGCCTCGAGGTCGGCGAACCAACGGCGAAACGCCGAAACGCTCGAAGGCACCACGTCGCCCATCGATGAAAGTCTCGGCACGAGATCGGCGATCCGGGCGCGATTTGGATCTTCCTTGACGCGACCGGGCGCAACCTCGGCCCACGCCTCGGTGAACACCGCAAGGTTGACCTGAAAGCCTGCGATGATTCGAGGTCCCAGCGGCACGCTCCGAGCATATTCGTGACAGGCGTGCGCCACCGCGATCAGGTGTCCGGCGAGGTTGCCGCTGTCGACGGTCGAAACATAGAGCGGCTCGAGCGGAGCGAGCTTTTCCGTATCGTACCAGTTGTAGAAATGCCCGTGACAACGTTCGAGTCGGCCCAAACAGCTCAATGTTGCGCCGAGTCGCCGCGACAGATCGGCAGGGGTCACCCAGCCGAAATCATGGGCAGCCACCGTCGAGAGAAGGTAGAGGCCAATGTTCGTGGGAGACGTGCGATGAGCCGTCACCTGGCGCGGATCTTCCTGAAAATTGTCGGGCGGCAGCTGATGATCACCGTCGACAACGAAGGTTTCGAAAAAGCGCCACGTCTTGCGCGCCACGACCTGCAGAAGATGCTTCTGATCTTTCGAGAGAACCTGGTGCGGCTCGGGCCAACGCGGTGAGCTACTTGCGCGGGCCATCGCCGGCGACAGCGCCCAGAGTACGGTGAGCGGCCCCCACGTCCAGAAATCTCCCGGCCGAACCACCGCGAGAAGACACGACATGGCGACCGCCAGCACGACGGGAGACCACATCCGCGCGTACGTTCGGCCCACGTCGAGGTCGATGCCCACCCTGGCCTGCGCGGCCGTCGTCCACTCGAGCAGCCTTCGTCGAGTGACGACGAGACGCGCCAGTGTTCGCGCGATTGCATCCATCGAAAGGTAGGCCTTGTGGGCCAGGAACGTGACGTCGAACACCATTTGCCATGCCGCGGTCTCGATGTCCGAGAACAGCGCCAGCAGGTGGGTGCGCTTGGCGATACTGGGTCGTTGCGGAATGATGCCGGACAGAACGGAGAATCCGCGCGGCACGACGACGGTTGCCAGTACGAAGGTCGTCCAGATCTGCGCCGTGCGCCCCGACAGAAGCCAACACATCATGAGCGTCGCCAGCGCGGCGGGAGCCCCGAGAGTACGACGGAGGTTGTCGAGCAGCTTCCAGCGCGCGATACCCTCGACCACGATCGGCGCCCCGGTGTCACCCTTCTGCCGTCCGAAGATCCAGGGCAAGAGCTGCCAGTCGCCCCTCATCCAGCGGTGCTGGCGGCGTGCGGCGATCTCATAGTGGGCGGGAAAGCTCTCGAAGAGCTCGACGTCGCTCACGAAGCCGGCGCGCGCTGCAATCCCCTCGATGAGGTCGTGGCTGAGCACGGCGTTCTCGGGAAATCGTCCCCCGGCGGCTCTTTCGAACGCGTCGATCTCGT
>JBBSDY010000669.1:0-3091 GCA_038240245.1 Polyangiales bacterium | reverse complement strand
GCCAAGACCCCCAACCTCGACGGGATCACCGCCGTTTACCCACACACGGTGATCGGGACGAGTGGCCCCGATGTCGGCCTGCCGCCCGGGCAGATGGGCAACAGCGAGGTCGGTCATCTCAACTTCGGCGCCGGACGAATCGCGATGATGGACATCTCGCGCATCGACGTCGCGGTGGCCAACGGCACGCTTGCGACGAACCCCGTCCTTTACCAGGCAATCGAAGGCGCCAGGGTGCGCGGCGGGCGGCTTCATCTCCTCGGGCTGGTGTCCAACGGCGGCGTGCACAGCTCGCTCGAGCATCTCCTGGCGCTCATCGACGCTGCCGCGGCCGACGGTGTGCAGGTCGTCGTGCACGCCTTCCTCGACGGGCGCGACACGCAACCCCGGAGCGGCGAAGGATTCGTTTCGATCGTCGTCGAGCACCTGCGCGGCAAGGGCCAGATCGGCGTCGTTACCGGACGGTACTGGGCGATGGACCGTGACCAGCGCTGGGACCGCGTCGAGCGTTCGTGGCGCGCGATCGTGCTCGCCGACGCTCCCCGCGCCACGAGCGCGCTCGAGGCGATCCGCGCGTCGTATGCTGGCAACAAGGGTGATGAGTTCGTCGATCCCGTCGTCGTGGGCGACTACGCAGGTGTCGACGTCGGCAAGGACACGGCCATCTTCTTCAATTTTCGCCCCGATCGCGCCCGCGAGATCACGCAGACGCTCACCGATCCGAAGTTTTCGCAGTTCGCGCGCCCGGCCGGCAAAGAGACGCCCTTCGCCGTCTATGCGTGCATGACGACCTACGACAAAACGTTTCCGCTGCCCGTCGCCTTTCCCAAGGAGTCGTACCCCGACATCTTTCCCGAGCTCCTTGCCCGCGCCAAGAAGACGCAGTTTCGCTGCGCCGAGACCGAGAAGTACGCGCACATTACCTACTTCTTCAATGGCGGACGCGAAGAGCCCTTCGAGGGCGAGGACCGCCAGATGATCCCTTCGCCGCGCGACGTGAAGACCTACGACGAAAAGCCGGAGATGAGCGAGCCGAAGGTGGCTGACAGCGTGACGTCGGCCATTCGCAGCGGCAAGTATGACTTCGTGCTCGTGAACTTCGCCAACCCCGACATGGTCGGTCACACCGGCATGCTGGGCCCGGCCATCGCTGCCGTCGAAGCGGTCGACCGGGGTATCGGCGCGATCGTCGAGGCCGTGCGCAACGTGGGCGGCGCGGCCTTCATCACGTCCGACCACGGAAATTGCGAGCTCATGCGGGATCCTTCGAGTGGCGGGCCACACACCGCGCACACCACCAACCCGGTGCCGCTCTTTTACGTCAACGACCGCGACGTCAAGGCGCGCTTGCGCAGCGGCGGACGCATTTGCGACGTCGCGCCCACGATTCTCAAGCTCATGGGTCTCGAGCAGCCGAGCGTGATGACCGGCGTGCCGCTGATCGAATAGAAGACCCTACTTCGGTCAGCGCTCATCCTGATCGCTCGCCGGACTTCCTCGCGACAATGGCCGGTGGTATGCTGCGATCCGAAGTTCTAGGATCTGAGACAGCACTCTTTTTACCGGGAGAGCCCCATGTCCGGACGTGACGCCGCCTCGATGATCGTTGCGCTCGTATTGCTTCTTCTGCCGTCGTGTCAGACGCCCGCCGAGAAGGAGCACGAGCTGACCGACCAGTGCCACCGGGAAGGGCCCTGCAAGAAGCAGGGACTGTGCACGGGTCGCTGCACACCCGAGCCATGTGTCTGCGTGGTAGCCACCAGCGCCGACTGCCAGCAGTCTGCGGAATGTGAATCGCTGGGCAAGTGCTCGGCCCAGGATGGAAAGTGCGTCGTGGCGAGCAACGCCGACTGCGCGCGGGCCATGGGGTGCAAGCCGTCGGGGCTGTGCACGGCCAAGGACGGCGCGTGCATCGTGGGCTCCGACGGCGACTGCCAGCGGTCCGAGCTATGTCAGAATCAGCAGAGATGCTCGATGAAGAGCGGCGCGTGCGTCGACGCCTCGTTCAATCCCGCGCTCCTCAACCCGGCTCTTGCCAACGCCCAGCCCCCCGACAGATTCAAGGTCAAGCTCACCACCGCGAAGGGCGACTTTGTGATCGAGGTCCAAAAAGCGTGGGCACCGCTCGCCGCCGAGCGTTTTTACAACCTCGTGAAGATTGGTTACTACAACGACAACGCCATCTACCGCATCGATGGCAACACCGTCGAATTCGGGGTCCACGGCAAACCCGATATCTCCGCCGTCTGGCTCGAAACCAAGATGCAGGACGAGGCACCGAAGCAACCCAACGATCGCGGCTACGTTGTCTTTCCCAAGCCGCGGCCCAATTTTCGATGGGCGCCGCTTGCCATCCATACCAAGAACAACACGGATCTCGACGGGGCCGGGTACGCGCCTTTCGGCAAGGTCATCCAGGGGATGAACGTGGTCGACTCGCTGACCCGAATGCCGGTCGCGAAATCGCCCGATCCGGCCAAGATTCAACAGGGTGGCAACGCGTACCTCAAGACGGCGTTTCCCGATCTCGAATACATCAAGAGCGCCACCCTCGTGCCCTAGATCATCCGCTCGAGGTCGCTCACGTGGGCCATGCGCTTGCGGTACGAGAGCGGGGTTTCGCCGACGTGGGATTTGAAGACGACGTTGAGATAGGACTGCGGCGTGATGCCCGAGCGCTCGGCGACGGCGGCAAGCGGTAGATCCGTTTCGGCGAGCAGCTCCTTGGCGCGCTTCACGCGCGCATCGACGATGATATCGTGGATGGAGCGGCCGAGAACCGAACGGAACCGCCGCTGCAAAACGCTGCGCGAGACGGGGACCTTGGCGACCACGTCGTCGACTTCGATGCCATCGCACGCGTGGAGCCTGATGAGCTGCATGGCCGCCGAGACGTGGGGATCGTCGACGGCCACGCTGTCGGTCGAGGCGCGCGTGACCACGCGACGCGGCTCGATGAGGAGCACCTTCTTCGGAGCGGCGCCTCCCCGGGCCAGGCGCTCGGCGATGAGGGCGGCCTCGTAGCCGATGCGAAATTGATCGGCGACCACGCTGGAGAGCGTGGGATCCGATGTCTCGCAGATGAGGTCGT
>JBBSDY010000668.1:0-3098 GCA_038240245.1 Polyangiales bacterium | reverse complement strand
GCGCCCGCCCAGAGCGTCGACAACAAGAGGGCCGAAGACGTGTCGACGCGAAGCAGACCGCGGCCCGTCTCGAGCAAAATTCCTCCCAAAAGCGCTCCCGCGGCGTCGGCACCGAGGAGGGCCGTGTAGGCCGCGCCGGGATCGCCATGGCCGAGATCGATCGCGAAGGCTGGCATCTGGGCCTGGTAGCTGTTGCCCACGAAGAACGACGCCGCACCAGCGAGGATGATCATCCCGAGGAGTACGGGAATTTTGCGAACGTCGCGAATGGTATCGAGAATGTCGGCCAGGCCGCGCACGGCGCGCCGCGGAGCAGCGTCGCGTCGAAACTCGGGGCCGAACGGTGCGCGAATCAGCCAGAGCATCAAGGGAAGATAGAACGTCGCGTTCAAGAACATGCCGTGCGTCGGACCGAGCGTGCGCATGATCACGCTGCCAACTCCCGGCCCGGCGAGCATTCCGAGGTAGCGCGCGGTGGCGTTGAGCCGCACGGCGCTCTCGATCCCGCTCGGCCCGACGACGTCATAGAGAAGCACCTGACTCGATGTCATCCACAGCACTCCCGCGCAGCCGTGCATCACCAGCAGCAGCATGGCGTGCCAGATCTGCAGGGTGCCGGTGACGAAGAAATAGCCCCACCCCAGCGACACCATCATGAAGAGCGCGGCGCCCGCCTGGATGAGCCGCCGTGAATCGAATCGATCGTTGAGCGCGCCCACGGGAACCGAGAAAACCAGGTATGGCACCCAGTGGGCAACGACCGCGAAACCTCCCAGCGCGGCTGAATGAAACTTTTGGAACGCGACCCAGTAGCTCATGACGTGCTCGACGTTGTCGGCCATCATCGTGAGCATGAAGGTCACGAGAAACGGGCGAAAACCGGGCAAGCGCAGGGCCTGGAAGGCGCGCGGGGCTTCGGGCTGGGGCGGCGGCACCGGCGTTGTTCGCGAGAGCAAGGTCGGGGTGTTAGCCGTTCGACACCTTGGGTGGGCGCACGTCGATGCGGGGCAGGGTGAACCAAAACGTGCTTCCTTTGCCCAATTCCGTTTCGACCCCGACGCCCCCTCCGTGCGCTTCGACGATCTCGCGAACGATCATCAAGCCGAGCCCGGTGCCCGTCTTTCCCGCCGTGGCCGGAACGCGCGTGAAGCGAAGAAAAAGGCCGGGCACCGCCTCGCGAGGAATCCCCGGCCCGGTATCGGAGACGGTGGTTCGCACCAGGTTTTCGAGGAGCTTCGTCTCGACGACGATCTTGCCGCCTGGGGGCGTGTACTTGATGGCGTTGCCGATCAGGTTCGCCAGCACTTGGCCGAGTCGAACCTTGTCGCCCAGGACCTTGATGTCGGTTTCTGGCGCGCACCACTCGAGCGAGAGCTTGCCCGCCTCGACGAGGGGGCGAAGATCGTCCACGGTGTTGGCGACGACATCGGCCAAGTCGAGGTCGATGGCGTCGACAGTGCTGCTGGGATCTTCGAGGCGCGCGAGGTCGAGAAAGCCGTTGATGAGACCGACCATCGACTGAATGTTGGCCATGAATTTTTGCAAGTCGTTGGTGGCGTCGGACGACAAAGGGCCGCGCTTGACCGACAAGAGACGGTCGGTGCGCAGCAGCATCCCCGTAAGTGGCGAGCGCAAATCGTGCGCGATGATCGAGTAGAAATCGAGCCTTCGACGATCTTGCTGTCGTCGGTCGGTCACGTCGCGAAAGGCGATGATGGCATTCGAATCGGGGAGCGCGGCCGCGCTTCTTATCGAGGGCGCATAGATTCGATCGTAAATGGTTACGTCGGGCAGAGGCGGGCGTGACTGACCTTCGAGTCGTCGAAGCGCCCCGAGCGCGATACTCGGCACGAGTCGCTCGATGGACTGTCCCGAGAGGGTCTCGCACGGCATTCGAAAAACTCTGCCCGCCTCTTCGTTGGCGAAGGAGATCAACCCCGTTGCGTCGATGGCGAGCAGGGCGTCGGGCGCGCTGGCCAGCAGCTCGCGTGTCGCCCGTTCGGCGGCCACCGCTCGCTGGGTCAGCCGGGCCGACCGGACCAGAGCCTGGGCCCGCGCCCGGAGCTCTTCGGGGGCGTAGGGCTTGGCCAGGTAGTCGTTCGCACCCGCCGACAGACCCTCGACGATCTGTTGAGCCTCTCCCCGGGCGGTCAACAGAAGCACCGGAACGTCGGCCATCGGACTTTTGTCGGACCGCAAGAACTGGACGACCTCGATGCCGGTCACGCCCGGCATCACCCAGTCGAGCACCAGGACATCGGGCGCAGGGTGAGCGGAGAAGTGTTCGAGAACGGCCGATCCATCAGAGAAGATCTGCACCGAGCACCAGTCGCGCAGCGCGAGCTCGGCCTGACGGGCGTCGAGAGGACTGTCGTCAACCACCCAGACGGTCGGAGATGGCTCGAGTCGAGTTGGGTGGCTCATCTCGCGAGGGCGGGACCTTTCAGCGCTCACAACGCGCTTTCACGACTGACTAAGGATCGTCTTATTGAACCGAACGCTTGGGGGAGTAGCATCGGCAAAACCCTTTGACAAGGCCGCACACAGGGGGTCACGCTTGCCATCGTGAAAGAAGTATTGGTCGTCGATGACAGCAAAGTCATGCGCGAAATGATCGTCGCATGTCTGCGCGCCGAAGGCGCTCTCGCGTTCACGCAGGCGGCCAGCGGTCTCGAGGCCATCGAGAAGCTGTCCCTGCGACCCTTCGATCTGCTGGTTCTCGATCTCAACATGCCCGACATCGGTGGCATCGAGGTGGTGGAGTTCGTGCGAGCCCAGGACACCTTGCGGCGGCTCCCGATCATCATCGTTACCACCCGCGAAGACGACGGATCCCGCGCCCAAGCCCTCGCCGCCGGCGCTTCACGGTTCGTCACCAAGCCGTTCACGCCCGCGCAGCTCCTCTCCGAGGCGCGCAGTCTCATCGAGGAGCCGGCATCTCCTAGCCCATGACCAGCAACCTCGACGTCAAAGAATTCATCGTCGGGTACCTGGCCGAGGCCGAGGAGCACCTTTCATCGGCGCGCGCGAACCTGCTCGCCATCGATCAGGCGGTGCAAAAGGGTGAACGCGATCCCCGGGGTGTGCGCGAGCTCTTT
>JBBSDY010000667.1:0-3099 GCA_038240245.1 Polyangiales bacterium | reverse complement strand
GCCGCGCCGCGCGCGAGAAGATCGGTGTACCCGATGGACTCGACGTGCGCTGGCGCCACCGCCAATTTTCGGATCGTCCCGATGATGCCGATAATGCCGAGTGTTGCGACCACCAGGTAGGCCACTCGGTAGCGCGCCTGCGATCGGGCCCGGTGCAGGGGGTGGGGGGGAGGACGATGAGAAGAGTGAAAGGGGTCCATCTTGTGATCTGAAGTCTGTCACGGCGAACTTTCTTCGCCAGCCTTTTGTCGGACCCGGCGCCAGTCGCGAGGGGACGGATCGTTCCAGCACAGGCCGAGCGGCTGCTCCCCCCCTCCCCTTACCCTCGCTGAAAGTCGTAGATGCTGCCGAGCTCGAGGATGCGGGTGAGCTCATCGAGTGCCGTGAAACTCTCGCGGGCGAGCCGGGGATCTCGCAGGTCGGCAGGGGCCAGACGATCGCGGTAGTGCCGCACGACCCACGCTTCGAGCTCGTCGCCGAGGGCGGGTGAGAAAAGAATGCGCGCCCCGAGCGCGGCAACCTCGGCCTCGGCCAGGGGAAAACGAAGCCTGAGGCACGCCGGACCTCCGCCATTTTGCATGGACTGGCGTAGGCTGAGGTAGTCGATGCGGCGCAGAGACGGGTGTAGGCTCGCCACACGTTCCAGAAACAAGCGCGCTCGCGGATTGTCCCGGGACTCCTCGGGGGCGAGCAGCACCATCGACCCATCGCCGAGCGCAACGAGCTGGGAATTGAAGGCGTACGAGGCGATGGCATCGACGAGCGGAAACTCGGCCTCGGTTGCCACCTCGACGCGAAGCGACGCGCCCAGGAGCGAGCGCATTCGGGCGAGGGCGGTCGCCTGGTTGGAGAATGCGAGCTCGTGCAGCATGAGCAACCCCCCACTGCCCACCGCGAGCACATCGGTGTGGAAGGCGCCGGCATCGATTCCCTTGGGATGCTGCCGCACGTAAACGACGCGCTCGGGATCGAGGCGATGCAGGCGAGCAAGCGCCTCGGATGCCTCGCGGGTCTGGCGCGCAGGAAAGCGGCGGGTGAGCGGCGTCTCGCCGAACCCAGAGCGGCCCCAGGCAAAAACGTGCACGGCGGCGAGGCCGATACCCGCCAGCCTGGTGTGGTTGGCGGCTCCCTCGTCGGCAAAGTGCTCCGGAAGCGGCGCATGCACGGCGAATTTCGAGGCGTCGGAGAAAACCACGCGCATCACGCGTTCGGTGGTCTGCGCCTCAATCGATCGATGAAAGAGCTCGCTCAGGTTGGCGGGCGTGACGTGCATGAGGCCGTCCGCGGTATCGCAAGATGGCGCCACGGTGGCTGCGTTTGCCACCCACATGGGAGCCGCGCTCGACACTTGACGGACCAGGTCGTCGGAATGCGCCGCCGCCTGGATGAGCACCTCTTCGTCGCTGCCCGCAAAGCCGAGGCGGCGCAACGTGACGAGGCTCGGCCTCTCGTGCGGCGGTAGCACCCCCTGCCCCACGCCGAGCGCATGCACGAAGCGCATCTTCGCCAGGCCCTCGAGCGCGGCCTGCCGCGGGTTGGAGACCGCTCCCTCGTGGGACATGCTGGCGACGTTGCCGATGCTGAGGCCGCCGTAGTTGTGCGTCGGGCCGACGAGGCCGTCGAAGTTGTACTCGCGGTACGCTGCTGCGGCCTTGACGTCAGCCGCCATCGAGGAGTGCCGCCCCCAGCACACCTGCCGAATCGCCGAGCTCGTGCCGGAGGATGGGCGTCTCGAGCTCGTCGTTGAACACGTACTTGGCCACGCGCTCGACGCCCTCGGTATAAAGAAAATCGAGGTTCGACACGCCGCCGCCGAGCACGACGGCGCTGGGATCGAGAATGTTGATGAGGTTGGCGAGGCCGCGACCGAAGGCTTCGATGAGCTCGTCGATGGCCGCCCCCGCGTGGGGATCGGTCTCGCGGCGGGAGGCGATCTCGGCGAGCTTCACGTGCGTACCCGATCGCTTTTCGTAGTCTTTTTCGACCCAGACGCCGCTCGCGTAGAGCTCGAGGCAACCCGTCTTGCCGCAATAGCAGGTGGGCCGGCCGGTCAGCGTGCCGCCCGGATCGGCCAGCTTTTCGGCGCCGCCCCAGGGTCCCACGGCGTGGTGACCCCATTCGCCGGCAATGCTCTGGGGACCTGCCCAAACCTTGCCACCAAACGAGATACCTCCGCCCACGCCCGAGCCCATGATCACGCCGAACACCAGACCGTCGACGTGGCGGCGCGCCGCGCCAAGGCGCGCCTCGGCGAGCGCGAAGCAGTTGGCGTCGTTGTCGAAGGTGATGTCGCGGCCCACCTTCTTCATCAAGTCCCTGTGGTACGGCCGGCCGTTGAGGCACACGGTGTTCGAGTTTTTCACGACGTCGGTGCGTCGCGTGATCGCGCCCGGCATGCCCACCCCGATGGGCGTCGTGGCCAGATCGACGCCTGCGCTTTTGGCGACGTTGAGGATGAGCCCTGCCGTGGTGTCGACGACCGCCTCGTAACCGCGATCGCGGTTGGTGGCTACCCGCTCGCGGAGCAGCACGTCGAACCCGGCCTTGGCTGGCGAAACGGCTGTCGTGTCGACGACCCGCGGTCGCCTCAGGACCACCGCTTCGATCTTCGTTCCTCCGAGATCGACCCCAATCGAAACCACGCTGTCGCTCATGTTCGTTCTCCGGCGGTCCTACTCGCCGCTCATGAACGGATAGGATAACTCGGTCGGGGGCGCAAAGGTCTCTTTGATGATACGGGGAGAAACCCAACGCACGAGGTTCAAGATGCTGCCGGCCTTGTCGTTCGTGCCCGAGGCCCTGGCGCCGCCGAAGGGCTGCTGGCCGACGACGGCTCCGGTGGGTTTGTCGTTGATGTAGAAGTTGCCGGCGGCGTGGCGAAGCCGAACGAGCGCGTGGTCGATGGCCGCCCGATCGCGGGAAAAAAATGCTCCGGTCAGCGCGTACGGCGTCGTCGTGTCGCAAAGCTCGAGGGCGCGATCATATTCGCCGTCGGGGTACACCCACGCGGTCAGCACGGGCCCGAAGATTTCCTCGCGCATCAGCCGGTGCCCGGGATCCGTCGTTTCGATGAACGTCGGGTGCACGAAATACCCCCTC
>JBBSDY010000666.1:0-3101 GCA_038240245.1 Polyangiales bacterium | reverse complement strand
TGACGCAGTTCCCTTTCCGCTCCTCGAAAAGCTCTACGAGCGCGGCGAAGAGGGCAGCGCGCGCTGGATCACGAGCTGGGCCCAGGGCGGGACGGTGTTCTCCCAGGCCATCTCACCCGGTCAGCTCACCGGTTCGTTCGTCCGGCGTTTCTTCAAGGCCGACTACTACCGGATGGATGGCGATCCGTCTCTCGTCGGTCAGGGATTCGACGAGACTGCACCCGAGCGCGCCCTGGGACCGGTCGCGCGAATGGCCGAACAAGGCTTCGTCACCGAGGCGATCGGCTCGAACCTCTACCTCTCTCCCGTCCTGTCGCGAATCGGATTCGACAGCGACTACAACGTCGAGTCGCACGCGGGGCTTCTCGTCGATCCGCAGGTGGTGGCCGAGCGATTCACCCGCGAGATGGAGCTTCACGCCGACGACGATGCGCTCTTCGTGGTGTGGTTTGCCAATACCCATGCGCCGTGGCGACAGGGGCAGCCGGAGCAAGCGCCGCTGGGCGAGGTCGAGCTCCCCAGGGCCGAGCTCGACATGGGCGTTCTCGATCCGGTCTGGCGAAATCTCGTCGAGGCTTCAGCTGCGCTGCGAACGGCCGTCGACGCTGCTCATGCGAAGAACAACGCCGCCGAGCGCATCTGGGTCCTGGGGACCGATCACGGCCACACGTTCACCAGTGCGGCGCGGGCGCGCCCGTGGCGCCTCACGGGAGAGACCGTCGAAGACAGTCACATGCATTGTTGCCTGTCGACGCAGCAAGAAGCGCGTACCCCGCTGGCGATCATCGTCGAAAATGGGTCGTCCTTGCCCCTCGCGGGCAAGATCGTCGATGAGCCCATCTCGTCGCTCGCCGCGTGGAGCGAGATCGAGCAACGCTTCGGCGTGAAGCTCGATCTGCCGGCCACCAGCGCTTTCCGGCTACCGGGCAGCGAATCGGCGTTCGACGACGGGCTGTTGGTTTCGGTCGGCAACAGCGGCTCGCTTTTCGCCCGCTTCGGTGGGATCACGTACCATTCGTACGAGCCCGCCCTCGCGCTACAACCGATCTGGGCCGTCAGCGCGAAAGTTGCGCTCTTGCTCAAGGGCTCACCCGAGCCTGCCGGTGACGTGGTGGCCGAAGAGCTCTACGAAATCAGCTCCGATCCCGGCGAGAAAAAGAACCTCGCCGGTGCCAGGTTCGATGATCTCGTCGCAATGCGCAGAAAAATGGGTGACTGGCTCGCCGAGTACGGCGATGGCCCCGACCACGAGCGCTACGAGTACGTGCTCACCTTCGCGCGCCCCACCGAGCTCGCTCTTTTTGGGCCGCGCGGTTTTTCGGTGCAAGCCGATGGCGGCAAGGCGATCGAGCACGTGACGCGCACCAAGGCCAACGGTGTCGTCATTCGCATTCGCGACGAGGAGCGTCCACTCGGGGTGGTCGATGTCTCGGGTGACATCGTCGAAGAGAAGCTCGTCGTCCGCTGCGCATCGAGCGGGCTTCCGCTGGCGTTTCTCGATCCCGATCGGCCGCGGCTGAACCTTGCCTTGTCGCGCACCAACTGCGTGGGAGAGGGATCGCCCGACACCGCGCCGCCCCCCGGCGAGGCGTTCTTTTCGGCCAGGCTGGTCCAACGAAAGCAGGGCACTACGAAGACGGGAGCCGCTCCGTTGCCCGAGCTCAAGAGCGCGCTCGAGCGCTGGGGCTACGTTCGCGAGAAGTGACGCAGCCGTGGCTATCTAGTGCGGCTCGCACACCGTATTGTTGGGGAAGGTCTCCTTGCAGATACGACAATCCACCAGATCGTCTTGCCCCACCCGGCAGGGCTTGACCAGATCCAGGGCTGTCGGCGAGGCATAGAGGCAGTTGGGTTGCTGCGCGAGCTTCAGATCGTCGGCCTCGCGGGGAAAGTTGACCAGGCAGCCATAACAGACGGTGATCGGAAATTTCCATTCATCGGACTCGACGGTGCTGCCGCCGATGAGCTTGCCCGAGACGCGAACGACGGACGTCAAATGACGGGTCAACCCGCGGCCCGCGGCTTGGAGCTCTTGCGCCAGGGTGGCCCCGAGCTCGCTGCCGAGCAAGGTGGTTTGCAGGGCTCCGTAGGTGACCTGGTGGGGTGAGGTGTCGGCGAATCCCGCGGCGGCGATGGTGGCCGGTCCCCACAACGTGACGCCGGGAGAACTCTCGACGCGAACAGTGGCCTGCTGAAAAGCGACACCTGCGGGTGCGTTGGCCACATCGCCGACGGGCTGAAAACCCACCAAAAGATTGGCCGTGTATTGCAGGCTCAGCGCCACGTCGAGCGCACCGCCGGTCAGAAAAAGCCCGGCGGCAGAGTTGTCGCTGACGCAGCCATTCGCGGAAACGAGGGCGCTGACTTGCCGAACGAAGAGCGCGCTCTTGGTGAGAGGCTCAACGGCGATCGCGCCGCCGTCCATCGTGTTTGCCACCATGTCGGCAGATCCGTCGTCGTGCATGGTCCGTGCGCAGGCCGCTGATGCAAGAGCGACGGCAAGCACGACGGCGCACTTCGAGGCCGGCACGCGGCAGGGGCGACATGTCAGCATGGTCGGATGAGCCTACCACGCGGGCGTTGCAACCGTCTGGGCGGGGACACGCTTGAGGTTCCCCGCGATACACGTAAAGTCAGCGTTACGATGGATCTCTCGGAACGCATCACCCTGCTCACGCAACAGGCCACGACCCGAGACGAGGGCGCCGCGAGCGCTCTTCAGGCGATTCTCGAGGCCACCAACACGGTCAGCGGCACCGTGCATCTGCTCGAGCCCGGCGGCGTCGTCATGCAGCTTCTCGCTGCGACCGACATTCCTCCGGTCGTCCTCGACAAGATCCGCCAGATCCCGGTCGGCAAGGGGATGGGGGGCGTCGCCGTCGAAAAGAAGCAGCCCGTGACGACGTGCAACCTGCAAACCGACGACGCGGGTGGCATCATTCGTCAGGGCGCGCGCGCCACGGGCGCGCAGGGTGCCGTCGCGGTGCCCATGATGATCGGTGACCAGGCCGTGGGCGCGCTCGGCGTGGCCACCAAAGAGCCACGCGATTTCTCGCGCGCCGAGATCGATCAAATTCTCGCGCTGGCGAGCGCGCTGGGGC
>JBBSDY010000665.1:0-3102 GCA_038240245.1 Polyangiales bacterium | reverse complement strand
TCTCACGGTCCGCGCGCGCGGTCGCGGGCTCGGGCTGCTCATCCGCGGCGTGCCGGGCTTCGACCAGGCCATGCGCGACTGGTACGTCTTGACCATCAACGAGGAGTCCGGCGAGCTGGACGAGCCTGTTCGGTTGTACGGAAGCGATCTCGAGAGTCGCCTTCCGCCGCGGTGCACCGACGACGAGGACGGCTGGCTTGTGATGCCCGAGTTTGGCCTCGCCCCGGCGCTGTCGGTGATCCCCCCGAATGTCGCCAACCTCACCTTCGTCGAGGCCCGGCTTCGTCTCGAGCCCGGGAGGGCGTGCCTCGATGCCCTGGCATCACGCGAAGAGGGTCTCATCTCGCCAAGCTCGGCTGAGCATCGCCTTGCGCCCGTCTTCGACGCCCGTGCGGCGGTTCCACTGGCCGCCACGGACGCTTCGTCGGGCAGAAGGTGGGAGTTGCGATGTGGGCTCTAAGCTCGCAAGTGCACCCTCGTCTTACAAGACCGCGATCCTCGGATTCACAAACGAAACACAGAGAGGCACTTTCGTTCTGTAAGCCGTTGATATTAGGTTCGCGCGATATGGCATAACGAGTGCACGCAAAGGGGGTGCTCGCGCGAAGTGCGGCCGTCCCCCCCCCGGCCCCTTTGCGCGGGCTTTTTTTGTGCCCTGGACAGCTCGGGTTGCGACGACCTAGGGTTTCCCCTGGGTCTGGCGGAGCTTCTGGGCCATCTTTTCACCGAGCTCGATCGATCGACGCGTCGCGTTCTCGACCGCGTTGATGAGCGTCGTGCGAAGGCCCCCTGCCTCGAGGGTGTGCAGGCCTTCGATGGCCGTTCCGCCTGGACTGGTCACCATGTCTTTGAGTCGACCGGGGTGCTCGCCCGTTTCGAGCAGCAGCTTGGCCGAGCCGTAGACGGTCTGGGCCGCCAGGAGCAGCGCGGTCTCGCGGTGCAGCCCGACCTTGACGCCCCCATCGGCGAGCGCCTCGATGATGAGCATCACGTAGGCCGGACCGCTGCCCGAGAGACCGGTGACTGCGTCGAGCAACGATTCATCGAGGACGACGACTCTGCCGGTAGCCTCGAAGAGTCGACGGGCCACGGCGACGTCGTCCTCGGACGCGTGGCTGCCGGGAGCGATCGCGGTGGCGCCGGCCAGGGCAATCGCGGCGGTGTTGGGCATCGAGCGAATCACCCGCGCGCCGGGCGGGAGCCTGGCTTCGATTGACTCGATGGGCACGCCCGCCGCAATGGAGATGACCAGGGCGCGTGGTGAAAGCGCGAGGCCCAGCGGCGTGATGACCTTGTCGATCACCTGGGGTTTGACGGCGAGCACGACGACATCGGCCCACGCCGCCAGCTTGGCGTTGTCCTTGGTGGTCTTGATGCCATGCTCGTTCGCGAGCTCGACGAGGCGTTCGTCGCGCACGTCGCTCGCCTGAATCTGCGAGGGCGTCATGGTGCCGGAATGCAGCAAGCCCTTGATGAGGGCGCCCGCCATGTTGCCGGCCCCGACGAAGCCTATCTTCTTGTCTTGCATCATCTACGACCTCGCGGCCAGGGCCGCCACTTGGAGTTGGCCTTCTACGATTCGATCGAGCTTCTCGCGCACCAGGGGACCCATGTTGTCGGCACGCAGGTCCCGGGCGACGTCTTCGTGGCGTAGAAGCAGGGGAATTCGCCGGGTGGCGGTGGGGTTGCTGTGGAGCGCCGCGATCCACGAGGCGGCGAGCACCGCGCTCTGCCCGGTCTTGTCGAGATGAAACCGGTTGGCCAGCGTGATGGTGCTGCGCTGGTGGAGGGCCGACAGGGGCTCGAGACGGTGGCGCCTGGGCAAGAAGAGACGCGCCGCTACCTTGCCGAGCAAGACGGCGCGATCGGGATCGTCGATCAACACGTAGCGAATGGCATCGACGATCGCGGCGCCCACGTCGCGCTGGTCGTCGGTGGCCTTGCGTGCTTCGGTGCGCCCGGACTCGATGTCCTCGGCGCGCACGTTGAGCTTGGCGCCCAGTGTGGCGATGACCCGCTCCTCACGCGGATCGATGCCGTCTCCCGCCGCGGCAATCCAGGCGCCGTGGACGAGCTCCCGGGCCAGCTTGGCGTCGAGGTCGCCGTAAATCTCGAGCTCGTCGGCGGTGAAAGGCGACTCGATGAGCAGTCGTTGCTCGTCCTCTTCGGGAAGACCGAACGAGGAAACCAGCGCGGCCCGCAAGTCTTGCTCGTCGGAGTCGAGATCGCCGTCGGCCGCGAGCACGGCCACGAGAGCGCGAACCGCGAGCGCGCCCACGCGGCGCACGTGCTCCACCTGTTTTTCGCTCGGTTTGGAGGTGAAAAGAGAGCGCACCCCTCGCGCGCCGCCCTCGACCGTGACGCCGTGTCGGACCAGCTGGGCCATGGGCATCCACAGCGGGGGACACACCGGGGCGATCGCCGCGGCGAGGTTGGTGGTCCAGTCGCGGTATGAGCTGATCGGGATCCGTGCCTGGCCGCGCACCACGCGGTCGTAGAGATCGGCCCGCCGTTTGCCGAGCCCAGTGAGGACGTTCTCATCGTCGTCGCCCGCGGCCGCGACGGCGAAGAGTGCATCTTCGGTGACCGCTTCGAGCCCGTGCACCAGCTCGATTTCCGGAGGCTGCGCGGACATTGGCCCGTGCTCTAGCCGAGCCCGGCTTGGGCGGCCCGCACTTTGTCGTCCCGCTCTTTGAGGCTCTCGAGAATGATGACGGCCGTTTCCTCGATGGCTCTTCCGGTGACGTCGATGACCGGCCAGGTAGGATGCAAGGCAAAGAGCCGGTTGGCGAAGGCGAGCTCTTCTTTCACGTGCTCGCGAAGCGCGTAGTTCGTTTCGGCGGGCATCCCCAGTTGCCTCAGTCGCGCATGCCGAATCTCGCAGAGCTGATCGAGCCCGATGGTGAGACCGACGATGCGGTCCTGGGGCGCCTGCTCGAGCTCGTGCGGCGGCGGCACCCCGAGCACCAGCGGAAGGTTGGCAACCTTGAGCCCGCGGTTCGCGAGGATGGTCGAAAGGGGCGTCTTGGACGTGCGCGACACGCCGACCAGGACGAGATCGGCCTTCTTGAAGTTGCGCGGCTCTTTTCCGTCGTCGCTCTT
>JBBSDY010000664.1:0-3103 GCA_038240245.1 Polyangiales bacterium | reverse complement strand
GATCTTGCGCTCGACGTCTCCGTCGACGTCGATCCCGTCGGAATCGGAATCGATCTGGCGATCCCCTGCGGCCTGGCCGTCAACGAGCTGGTCACCAACTCCATCAAGCACGCGTTCCGTGGCCGAAAGAAAGGGGCGATTCGCAACACCGGCAAGACGAGCGACGACGGCACCCTGTCGATCTCGGTCGCCGACGACGGCGTCGGCGTGCCCACGGGCATCGACCTGCAGAGTGCGCAGACGCTGGGCTTGCAGCTCGTGTACATGCTCACCAAGCAAATGAAGGGGGATGTGGTCCTGCACCGGGAAAGGGGAGCTCGCTTCGAGCTGCGCGTGCGCGTGCGCGCCGATCAGTCCCTGCCGCCAACGGTGGATGCCGCGGGGGCCGATCTGAAGTAAGCTCGGCTCGTGTCCGCCGCTCACGTCGAGTTGCTCGCCAAGGTCCACCTGTTCGCAGGGCTCGCTCCCGACGCGCTTTTGGCCATCGCGTCCATCACCACCGAAGAGACGCACGCCCTGGGCGAGAAAATCTTCGAGCACGGCGATGCCGGCGACAAGCTGTTCTTGATCCTCGACGGCAAGGTTCGCATCAGCCGCGACGTGCCGGGTATGGGCGAAGAGGCCCTGGCCGTGCTTGGCCCCGGCGACGTGTTCGGCGAGATGTGCCTCTTCGAAGAAGCGCCGCGGTCCGCCGATGCGCGGGTTCACTCGCGGTGCACGCTGCTGGCGATGAGCCGCGATCGCTTCTCGGATCTGTTGTTTCTGCGGATGGATCTGGCCCACGACATTCTGTGGAATGCGGTGCGTATCATGTCCAAGCGGCTTCGCGAGACGAGCGACAAGCTCACCTTCTTGACCGTCAGCTCCAAGTTTACCTGACCATGGAGCGAGCCTGGGCCGTGGGCGCGCTGATCGTGCTCTTCTCCGCCGAGATTCACGCCGCGACGGCGACGCCCGCGGTGGCGGCGCAAAAGCCCAAGGTGTTGGCTCTGCGGCTCGCGCCGACGTGGAGCTACCGTCGCTTCTCGGACTCCGAGCCAAGCTCGACCGACAAGCGCTACGCCGCGAGCGGCATCGTCGGTGCGAACCTCCATGTCGATCTCTATCCTTTCAGCGGGCGGGCAGACGCGCTCGGCAACCTGGGATTGTTGGCGTCGTATGGGCAAGCGCTGGGCCTGAAATCGATCGACATCGACACCATCCCCATCACCGAGGTGGCCACCGATTGGTACCAATTCGATGCCGGGGTCCAGTATCGCTTCCCGGGCAGCTCGCGGCTCTCGATCTCCCTCTGTGCCGCCTACGAGCGGTGGGTCTTCGATTTCGCCGACGACGGCAAGCCGCTTCGCGAGGTGCCAACGGCACGCTATTCGCTGGTCAAGGCCGGTGGCGATGCCGACTATGCCCTCGGCTGGATCACGCTGCTCGGCAGTCTTCAGGTGATGTTGCCGCTCTCGATCGCTCCCCTCGGTGATCGCGAGCCCACCGCCGGCGGTTTCGGTGCAAGGGGCAAGCTGGGTGCGGCCGTCGACTTGACGCCGGTGTTCGCCATCGACATCGCCGAGACTTACACGTTCTTCACGTTCCATCTTCCCTCGGTGCTCGGGCGAGTCGATGCGCCGGGCACCGTGCTCGATCAGTATTTCGCCACGAGCCTGGGGCTCACGCTGCGTCTTTAGTCACGGCGCGCAGTGCACCATCGCCTCGGCCCAGTCGCTGTGGTCCTGGCCGGTGCCGTCGGGGCCGGTGCTCACGAAAAGACGTAGCTCGCGGCGCCCGGTGATGTCGACGTCGACGTGTTTGACGGGCGACGACCCGTTGACGAGCAAGCTGTCGAACAACATTTTTCCGTCGGACCAGACTTGAAATTCGGCCGATCCCCGGCCCAACACCTCGTCGTCGATGCCGACGTCGGCAGTGAACCGCGTGCAGGCCTTTCCCAGGCGAAATCGCACCAACGACGCGGCGTGAACGCCGAGACCCTTGGCATACGTCTTGCCGCGGAGCGTGATGGGAGCGCCGTCGCCAGCGGCCATCTCGCCGTTGCTGGTGTCGAGCTCGGCGGGACCCCAGCCGTTGACGATGTAGGTCCATGCGAGATCGCTCAGGTAGGCATCTCCCCTTGGCCTCGGTACCTCTTCGCCGACGATCTCGAGCGCGACGGCATCGTGTGCGGCGACGGTGATGCTCGTGCCGATGGGGCTGGCGGGGCGGTCGACGCGCCCCAAGAGATCACGGATCGTTGCCGATCCTCGACCGAGCCAGATCTCGGACCAGTCGACGTGCACGTCGGCCGCCATCTCGCCTCGGTTGAGAACGACGAGAGCCCGCGCGCCGCAGGTGGAAAGCGGCTTGGCGAACACGTCGATGTTGGTCTCGTTCTGCACCCGCGCCGCTTGCAGACCAAGCGAGTCCTGATCGATGGCAATGATCTCGCGGTTGGTGAGAAGCGCTGCCGTGGCGGGGGTCATGGTGGTGATCTCGTTGCCGGCGAGCAGGGGTGACGCCATCGCTGCCCACACGGCAAAGTGGGCGCGAGTCTCGCTTTCGGTCAAGGTGCCGTTGCCCACCTCGAGCATGTCAGCGTCGTTCCATGCGCCCGGACGCGCCCACGCCGCGAGCGGCGCGTTGGTGGCGACGTTGGTCGTGATCGACGCCCACGTGGCGTCGATGGACTGTGCGACCCGCCACAAGTTGCCCACATCGGGCATCCATTCGGCAAAGTGCTCGGCGCTGATGCTGAGCACCATGCGCCGTCCGCTGCTGGCGAGGGCGGCGCCCATCGTGCGGTAGGCCGCCTCTTGCGCGGGAACGGTATCGCAGTTGGCGTACTTGACGTAGTCGACTCCCCAGCTGGCGAACGTTGCCGCGTCGACGCTTTCGTAGCCTTTCGATTGCGGCAAGTGGGTGCACGGTCCGCTCGACGACCAGAGGCCGAGCTTGAGCCCACGGTCGTGGACGTAGGTGGCGACGTACTTGATGCCGTGGGGGTAACGGGTGGGATCCGCCTGCACCTGGCCGTCGGCGCCGCGACCGGTGGACCAGCAGTCGTCGATGTTGACGTACTGGTAGCCAACGGCCGACATTCCGCTGCGAACCATCG
>JBBSDY010000663.1:0-3105 GCA_038240245.1 Polyangiales bacterium | reverse complement strand
TGGCGATGACCGACGTCACGTAGGCAATCCCCGAGCCCATGAGCCCCGCGCCCAGGACGAAGACCTTTTCGACGGGGCGCGCCTTGACCTCGGGGTCGTCGGCCCCGGAGTCTTTCTTGAGAGCCGTGGTGGCAAAAAATAGCTCCATCAGGCGTCTGGCGACGGGGCTCACCGCAAGCTCGCCAAATGCGTGCGCCTCGGTGTCCTTCGACGCATCGAGCCCATCGGATGCGAATTTCTTGAGAACGTCGATGATGGCGAGGGGCGCGGGGTAGTGCCCGTGCGTCTTGTGCAACGTCATCGTGCGCGCCTTCTGAAAGAGGAGCGCGCGTCCCACGGGGTTCTCTTCGAGCGCCCACCTCGTGATCTCGGCGCCGAGCGGCGGTTTTTTGCCGCCCTTCTTCTTGTTTGCGGCGCCTGCCTTGGCAGCCAGCTTCTTGGCGAGCTCGATGGCGACGTCCTCGAGGATGGCATGGGAGACGACCTCGTCGGCAACGCCGAGCTGTCTCGCCTTGGCGGCGCGCATGTTTTTGCCGGTGAGACCGTAGTCGAGCGCCACCTGGAGCCCCGCCCTGGCGGCAAGGCGCTGCAGGCCGTTCAACCCCGGGAGGATTCCCAGCTGGACCTCGGGAAAGCCGAACACCGTCTTGCTGTCGTCAGAGAGCACCCGCGCCTGGCAGGCGAGGGCGACCTCGAATCCTCCGCCCAGGGCCGCACCGTGCACTGCGGCAACGATCGGCTTCTTCGACGCCGCGAGCCGGCCGATCGTCTCGTGCCCGGCCCGACAGAGCGCCTCGGCGTCTCGTGCGGTCTTGGCGGCCTTGAGCATCTCGATGTCGGCGCCAGCGATGAACGTGTCGGGCTTTCCGGAAATGAGGACCGCCGCCTTCGCGCGAGGGTTACCTTCGATGTCGGCGAGCATCGCTTCGAACTCTTTGCTGAAGCTGGGCTTGAGCGTGTTGACCGGCTCGCCGGGCACGTCGTACGTCACGACAGCCACCCCGTCGTTGCGAACGCGCACCGACAGTGTGCTCACGTCGCCTCCAGCACGGCCACCGCCCCCAGCCCACCCGCCGCGCAAATCGAGAGAAGACCGTATTGCTTGTTACGTTTCTTGAGCTCGCGCAAGATCGAGACCACCATGCGAGCACCGGTCGCCGCAAACGGGTGACCGATGGCGATCGATCCCCCATTGACGTTGAGCTTGCTGGAATCGATCTCACCCACCGCTTCGCTACGGCCCATCTTCTCTTCGGCGAACTTCCGGGAGGCGAGGGCTTTGAGGTTCGAGGCGAGTTGCGCCGCGAAGGCCTCGTGAATGTCGACGAGATCGATGTCGCCGAGCGCAAGACCGGCGCGCTCGAGCGCCTTGGGAATGGCGAAGACTGGCGCCATGAGAAGCTGCCAGCCGGGATCGACCGCGGCATAGGCCCACGACTTCAAGTATCCGAGCGGCGTGTAGCCCATCGCATTGGCTTTTGACTCGCTCATGAGCAAGAGCGCGCCGGCTCCGTCGGTGAGAGGCGACGAGTTGCCCGCGGTGATGGTACCGTGGTTGCGATCGAAGACTGGCGCGAGCTTCGCGTACGACTCGAGCTTGGAGTCCTTGCGCACGACGTTGTCCTCGGTGACGATCTCGCCGCCGGCCCGCGGGATGACGTGCATCACCTCGGGAGGGATCGTTCCGTCGGCCCAGGCCCGCGCGGCATTGACGTGCGATCGGTGGGCGATCTCGTCCTGCTCTTCACGGCTGATTGCGTTTTCCTTGGCCATCTTTTCGGCCGCCTCGCCCATGAGCTCACCGGTCGTGGGCTCGCGCGAGAAGCCCGGAACGGGAGGAATGAAGTCCTTGCCACTCAGCTTGGAGAACGCGGTGAGCTTGGCGCCGAGCGTCTTGCCTTTTTGCGCGGCCATCAAGGCATCGCGCAGCGGGCGCGAGATACCGAGCGGGACATCGCTCATGCTGTCGGCTCCCCCGGCGATCGCGACCTGATGATGCCCGGCGGTGATGGCCTGCGCGGCGTCGGTGAGTGCCTGGATCGATGTCGCGCACGCCCGCGAGACACTGAAGGCGTCGACGTCCTTCGGCAAGCCCGAGCCGAGCACCACCTCGCGTGCAATATTGAGCCAGTCGAGCGTGGGCACGACCTGCCCGAAGACACAGAGCGTGATCTCCGCGGGCGCAATCTCGGCGCGCTCGATGAGCTCCTTGACGACGGTAATCGCGAGATCGACCGTCCGCATGCTGCGCAGCCCTGTTCCCTGTTTGGTAAACGGGGTCCGTAGCCCTGCGACGATGGCCACCCTCTCGTTCGACATGCCGCCCACGTTATCTCAATTTACGCGGAGCGAGCCAGCCACGCCGCTGCTCAAATTTAGCTGGGCTTGACGACGGGAACGACGACAGGGACGTTTTTCCAGCGGTTGCGCTCCTCGTCCTGGAGCCGCAAAAGACGGCGCTGCTCCTGGGCGAGACCGGCGTAGCTCTTGGGAACGCGCACGTCTCGGGCAAATGTGTAGAGCACGCGCAGCGCGGCCTCGGCGTCATCGGTGGCACGGTGCGCGGTCTCGAGGGCTATGCCCAGGCGCGCGCTCACCTCGCCGAGCGTATCCAGGAACGGCCGGCGGTCCGGGTCGCCCGGCTCGGGCAGGAAGCCGGCGTGCAGCATCAGGTCGCCCAGGCCCAGCGCCCGCGCGCGGTCCAGGGCCCACTTGAAGCGCTCGAGGCGCTCGGCCCGCGTGGCGGGGTTGCCGAAACCGCCCGTCTTCTGGATGGTCTGGGGGGTGGTGTAGTCCTCTCCGGGGAACCCGAGCATCGCCCCGGTCATCTGGAAGCCGGCCGAGCGGGCGGCCTCGGGCAGGCGGTCGCCCTCGTCCCAGGCGGCGTGGTGGGGGTCGCCACACGCGATCTGCACCACGTTCAGGCCGAGCCGGTCGAGCAGGCGGCGGAGCTCGGGAACGCTCTTGACCTGCAACGACCAACTGCACACGCCGATAGCGAGCGGTTCGACGGCCATGGAAGCAACCTCACGGGGCCAGGGGAAGACCTGCCCGGAGATGCTAAGGCGCCGCCGCCGCCCCGACAAGGAGGGAAACGCTTCGTTT
>JBBSDY010000662.1:0-3114 GCA_038240245.1 Polyangiales bacterium | reverse complement strand
GGCGCTGCTTGCCGCCGTAGGGCCAGGGGAGCTGGGCTCCGGGAACCGTCGCGATGTCCGCCCGAATGACGTTGGTTCCGTAGTCGAAGAGCTGCTGCTCGCTCAGCGAATCGCTTTCCAGCGCGGCCTGGAGAATGGGCACGTTGGAAGCGCTGTAACGAATGATGAAGGGAGGGGTGATGCCGGGAGGCATCTGGCGCAGCACGGTTTGCGAAATGGCGGTGACCTGCGCGGTGGCCTCCTCGATCCGCGCGCCAGGATGAAAGAAAATTTTCACGACCGAGATGCCGGTGAGCGACTGGCTCTCGACGTGCTCGATGTCGTTGACGGTCGTGGTCAGCGCGCGCTCGTAGTTGGTGACGATGCGCTTCTCCATCTCCTCGGGGAGCAGCCCGGTGTAGTTCCAGATCACCGAGATGACCGGGATGTCGATGTCCGGGAAGATATCGGTGGGCATGCGCAGAATCGTCGCCACGCCGAGAATGACGATGAGCATCGACATCACGACGAAGGTGTAGGGGCGCCGGAGCGCGAGGCGGACGATCCACATGATGGGACGGCGTCCATGCTGAAGAGCGGAACTCGATACGTCCAATATATTGTATTGCAATATTCGATACTCAAAAGGTATTGATAGGTATGGAGCTCCGCCATTTGCGCTACTTCGTCGCGGTCGCCGAAGAGCGGCACTTCGGGCGCGCCGCCCGGCGTTTGCACATCGCGCAGCCACCGCTCAGCCGCCAAATCCAGGCCCTCGAGGCCGAGCTGGGCTTCATGCTGTTCGATCGATCCCACCGCCGGGTGGTTTCGACCCCCGCTGGTGACGCCCTCCTGCCCCACGCTCGACGGGTCTTCGAGACGCTCGAGCTGGGGGTTCGCGCCGCCCGACGCGCTGCCTCGGGGCAAACAGGACGCATCGCCATCGGCTACCCGTCTTCGGTGGCCTTCAGCGGACTTCCCGAGCTGCTACGGGCATTTCGTCTTCGCTCGCCCGGCGTCGAGGTTGCGCTCCGCGAGCTGCCGCCGCAGGAGCAGATCGAGGCGCTGAAGGACGGGCGCCTCGACGTCGGCTTCATTCGAGGTCCGATCCAAGACGACCAGCTCGGGTCCAGGCGCGTGCGCAGCGAGCCCCTGTTCGTCGTGCTGCCGATTGGACACCCGCTGGCGGCCCACCCGCGCGTTGCGCTCGAGTCCCTCGCTCGCGAGCCGTTCGTCGCTTTTCCCAGGCAGCGCGGCCCCGCTTTCTTCGACTACCTGATCAAGCTTTGCCACGACGCCGGTTTTTCTCCCAACATCGTGCAAGAGGCGCCGCAAATGGACATCGTGAGCCTCGTCGCCGCGGGCTTTGGTGTCGCGCTCGTTCCTGGCTCGTTGAAGCACGCCCGGCGGCCCGGGCTCGTGTTTCGTCCCATCGTGGGCGCGCCGCGGACCGAGCTCCTCGTCGCGTGGCGATCGGACGACGCGTCCCCGGTCCTGCGCGACTTTCTCGAGGTCGTTCGCGATGTCGGCGTTGGCGCTTCCGATCCTCCCGCACGGCGCCCCAAGGATCTTCGGGCCGGTTGAAGTGGGATTTCTTTACCTCGTGCGTCACGGCCAGACCGACTGGAACCGCGAGGGGCGGTGGCAGGGGCAAACCGATACCCTCCTCAATGACACGGGGCGGGCGAAGGCCACGCATCTCGGGCAGCGCCTCGCCCATCAAGGCATCGCGCGGGTGATCGCCAGCAGCCTTGCCCGCGCCCAGGAAACCGCCCGCATCGTCTCCGAGCTGGTCGGGGCGGGGCCGGTCGGGACGGACATGGACCTGCGTGAGCGGAGCTTTGGCTGTTTCGAGGGGCTCACCCGCGACGAGTGCGAAGCTCGCTTTCCCGACGCCTGGGCCCGCTACTTGCTCGATCGCCGTCAGGGACCCATGGGAGCCGAGTCCTTCGACGACGTTCATCGACGGATGAAGGCCGCGATCGAGCGTGCGTCGTCTGCGCTGCACGATGGCCAGTCCACGTTGCTGGTGAGCCACGGCGGAGCGATCCGCATTTGGTGGACGGCGACGACGGGCCAGCCCTTGCCACCCGTGGGAAATGGCGACGTCTTGCGCTTCGAGCTGGGAGCCGGAATCCTGCGCTACATCGACACCGTCGATCATCAAGGAATGCGTCGCGCCCCGTAAAGCGCCTGTCCCGCGACCACCAGAGCGCGGTGGCGTCGTTCTCGAGGAGCACCGCAGGCCGGCAGAGGCGCGGCGCTTCAGCCAGCGATCGCAGCGCGAATTCTGCGGCGCCGGCGTAGACCCAGCAGTCCGAAGAGCGACAGAAGCGCGTACGAGCGAGGCGACGATGGGGCCGCGGACACGCGGCATCCACATCCACCGGAATCCGCCGGAGCACTGGACGCCGCGGCGACGCATTGACCGGTTGCGTCGCAAGCCAGCCCCGACACGCACTCGTCGACCGAAGCGCAGGTCGTTCGACAGGTGCTCCCCTGGCACTTGTAAGGAGAGCAATCGGTGGCCTGGCCATTGGGGGCGGTCACCGTGTGCTCACCATCGCACGAGGCGCCCGACACGCACTTGCCGCTCTTTGCATCGCACGTGCTTCCCGGCGCGCAATCCATGTTGTCCTTGCACATGCTCTTGCAAGCATTGTTCGTCGCGTCGCACACGTAGGGATCGCACACCTTCGTCTTCGCAGGGCCGGCCATGCCGCACTGCCCGGTTCCGTCGCAAGTCGCCGAGAAGGTTTCGACCCCCTTGTCGCATTGCGACGACCGACAGGTCACATCGGCACCGACGAAACCCACACATGTGGCGACGTCCTTGGCTCCGTCGCACGCCCGCGCGGTGCATGGATCGCCATCGGCGCCCGGGGTGCATGTCAGGCGCATCCCGTGCGGTTGGCCCACAATCGGCGAGCACGTGCCCTTGGCGGTGTCGAGATCGCAAGCCTGGCACTGGCCTCCACATCCCTGATCGCAGCACACCCCATCGACGCAGAATCCGCTCGCGCACGTTTCGGGCTGCTTGCAGGCCGCGCCGTTGGCGTTCTTCTTCTTGCAGCTGCCTTCGTCGGCGGGATCGCAATAGGCGTTGGTGGCGCAGTCGCCCGAGTCCCGGCACTT
>JBBSDY010000661.1:0-3114 GCA_038240245.1 Polyangiales bacterium | reverse complement strand
GAGGGCGGCGCTGGCGAGGACGAGAAGGCCTGCAAGAGGGCGCACGGGACTCGACTATATCTCGTGTCGCAGCCGGGCCACCATGGCTTCGAGCACCAGGGCCGGAGACCCGTTTCGTTCGAGCTCGTCGATCGCTCGTCCCACGACCTCATGGGCCTTGGCGGCGCGCGTCGCCTTGCCGGGATCGCCGAGAGCCGCGGCGCGCCCTGCTCGTGCGAAGTAGCTCGACAATGCCGCGAGGCGGTCGAACAGAACGCCCTTGTCCCTTGCCCGAGCATCCGAAAGCGCGACCGCAGCCCCGAGGTCGGGGGCACGGGCCGCTCCCATCGTGGCTTCGATGAACGCGCGCCTTTCTTTGGACGCCTCGGGATCGGCCAGATCGAGCGCCGTGGCGACGCTACCCGCGGCCATCTCGGCTGCCGTGCGGGCGATCTCGGGAGCGATCCCCTTCTTCTCGAGAATGTCGCGCACCAGCGAATCGGGTAGGGGCGCAAACCGAACGAGCTGCGTGCGCGAGCGAATCGTGGTGAGCAGCTCATTGCCGCGATCGGTCAGCAGCACGAAATACGTTCTTGCCATCGGCTCTTCGAGGGTCTTGAGTAGGGCGTTCGCGGCCGAGATCGACAGCTCGTGTGCGCGGCGCATGATGAACACGCGGGCGCGCCCCTCGTGGGGCGGAAAGCATTGTCGCTCGAGAACCAGTCGCCGAATCTGGTCGACCGAAATCTCCTGCAGCTCGGGCCGAGATCGTCGCAGGGCTTCGGCGGAATAGAGGCCGCGCTCGAGGATGACCACGTCGGGGTGAATGGGCAGGTGCGGCTCGGCGGACGACCGGGCGACGGCGCGCGTGCAGGCGTTGCACTGGCCGCAAGCCTGGTGAGCGTGACCGTCCGGTGGCGCGGTTGCGCAGACCAGCGCCTGCGCAAGCGCGAATGCGGCCATCTCCTTGCCGACGCCGTTCGGTCCCTCGAACCGGTAGGCGTGGTGCACCTTGCCCGAGGCGAGTGCCCGCTCGAGTGTGCCGATCGCCGAGCTCTGGCCGAGAACCGTTTCGAACGGCATAGTCTCCTCCTACCACAGGCCCGCGGGCCCTCTGGCACCCGATGCGCAAGCGAGCCAACTTTTTGCCAACTGCCAAGGCCGCCAAGGTTTTTTTGGGGAAGAAATACTCAAACCAAAATTCCTGGCGCCTTGGCGGTTCCTTCTTCTTCTTCGATCCCCGCTAGTTGGCGGCGGGCGCGGGTGAGGTCCTGCCACAGTGCGTAGAGCAGCTCGTTCGTTCCTGCGTGCGTGGGGGCGCTCAGCAGCTTGAGATCGATCTGCCTCTTTTTGAACTTGGCCTTGAGCTTGGGATACGCCTCGCGCACGTCGGGCAAATCCGACTTGCTCAGCGCGACGACCTCGGGCCGCTTGGCGAGCTCGGGATCGAAGCGCGACAGCTCGTTGCGAAGCGCGGTGTAGTCGCTCAGTGGATCGCGGCCTTCGCCCGGATCGAGCGAAACGAGATGCAGAAAAACGCGCGTGCGCTCGAGGTGCTTCAAGAAGCGCGTGCCCAGACCTGCTCCGTCGCTGGCGCCCGGGATGAGGCCGGGGATGTCGGCGATGACGAATGCCTGCCGATCGCCGGGATCGTCGCCGGGCAGCGCCACGACGCCGAGATGCGGAATCAGGGTGGTGAACGGGTAGTCGGCCACCTTGGGGGTGGCCCGGGACACGGCGCGAATGAACGTGCTCTTGCCGACGTTGGGAAATCCCAGGATGCCGACATCGGCGAGGACCTTGAGCTCGAGGCGCAGATCCTTGGTTTCGCCAGGGTCGCCCGGCTCGGCCCGGCGCGGCGCGCGATCGTAGGGCGTGGCGAAGTGAATGTTGCCCCGTCCGCCTTTGCCTCCGCGCGCCACGATGGAGCGCTGCCCGGCCTCGGTGATGTCGAAGCACACGTTTCCGGTTGCGGCGTCGAATCCCTGGGTGCCCACGGGCACGCGTACCTCGAAGTCCTTGCCGCCGCGCCCATAGCAGTCTTTGCCCATCCCGTGCTCGCCCCGCTCGGCGCGCAGGGTGTGTTGATGGACCAAGTCGTATAATGTGGACTTGCCCGGATCGCCGATGAACACGACGTCGCCTCCCCGACCTCCGTCGCCACCCGAGGGCCCGCCGCGGGGCACGAATTTTTCGCGCCGAAACGCCACGCAGCCGTTGCCGCCGTCTCCGGCCACGACCTTGACCTGGCATTCATCGATGAACTTCATGACAGAGCGTAGTTAGCATGGCAGCCCGCGTTCTGGTGATCGATGACAACCTCGACCTGGCGACCAACCTCGCCGACATCCTCGAGGGGGCCCGCGAGCTCGAGGTTTCGGTCACCTGCGCTCCGGAAGGCCAATCTGGGGTGCTTGCCGCCACGCGCGAGGGTTTCGACGTCGCCATCGTCGACGTGAAGCTCCCCGACGCGACCGGCGTCGACCTCATCAGGCCCCTGCGGGCGGCGTCGCCGCTGGGAGAGATCATCCTGATCACCGGGTTTGCCACGGTCGATACGGCCATCTCCGCGCTGCGCGCGGGGGCCTTTGCCTTCGTTCTCAAGTCATTCCGCCCCGAAGAGCTGATCAGCACCGTCGAGCAAGCGCTC
This sequence comes from Polyangiales bacterium, assembly GCA_038240245.1. GTDB lineage: Bacteria > Myxococcota_A > Polyangia > Polyangiales > Polyangiaceae > DASWDH01. Next base: position 485 of record JBBSDY010000661.1, on the reverse strand, counting down.
GCCAAGGTGGCCCTGAAGCGCGAGCGCGAAGAGCTCGAGCGCCGCTACCGCGCCCTCGTCGAGGCCGCGGACGTGCTCATCGTAGCCCTCGATCGCGAAGGCAAGGTGGCGCTCTTCAATCCGCGCGTGGCCGATCTCGCATCGGTGTCCGCCTCGGCCGCCATCGGTGAGCCCTTCGTCCAGCGCTACATCGTTCCCGAAGATCGCGATCGTTTCGAACAGGCCGTCGCCCGCGCCGGCGCCGAGCTCGAAGCCGGGTTCGTCGACAAGGAGGGGGGCATTCGGCGGATTCGCTGGCACCTTTCCAGCGTGCGCGACGCGCGAGGTGAGCTCGATCTCGTCTACGGAATCGGCATCGACGTAACCGAGCGCCGCGCCCTCGAGCGGCGCGCCGCCGACGCCGAGGCGCTCTCGGCGATGGGCTCGCTCGCTCTCGGCCTTGCGCACGAGGTTCGCAATCCGCTGAACGCCGCCGTCTTGCAGCT
>JBBSDY010000660.1:0-3126 GCA_038240245.1 Polyangiales bacterium | reverse complement strand
GCCCGAGCTCGGCACGATTGCGGCGAGCGGGCCCGACCGCGTCACCTGGCTGAACGGCCTCGTCACCTCCGATCTGACCAAGCTGTCGCCGACGACCGCGTCGTACGGGCTCGTGCTCATCAAGGTGGGCCGCATCCTGGCCGACGTGTGGATGGTGCCCGCGGGTGAGCAGCTTCTCTTGGGCGTGCCACGCGAGCGCGTGGGCGCCGTTCGTGAGCACCTCGAACGGTATCTGATGATGGAAGATGCCTCTCACTCCGACGCGTCAGAGCAATTCGGCTGGGCCCTCGTTCACGGTCCGCGCGCGTCCGAGCTGCTGTCCGAGGTGCCCGCTCTGCACGGGGGTTTCGGCGGGACCTTCGACGTGACCGGTCTCGGGGGCGGCGCGGTGGTGGCTCCCTGCAACCGGCTCGACGCGCTGCTCGACGACATGAAAGGCCGGGGCCCCGACATCGAGATCGGGTCCGACGCCGATTGGGACGAGCTCCGCGTCCGGTGCTCGTTGCCGCGCTTCGGCGTCGACTTCGGCGACAAGAACTATCCGCAAGAGGCCTCGCTCGAAAAAATTGCGGTGAGCTTCCACAAGGGCTGTTACCTCGGCCAAGAAGTGGTTTGCCGCCTCGAGATGCGCGGGCACGTCGTCAAGAAGATCGTGCCCGTTCATCTCGACGGCGCACCTCCCCTGGTCGGCGCCGAGGTGCGCTCGATCGAGGGCAAGGTTCTCGGCTCGGTCTCCAGTGCCACCCAGGGCGACGACCACGGCGCTCTCGCCCTGGCGATGGTACGGCACGATTTTACCGAGCCCGGGACGAAGCTCGATGTCGGCGGGCACGAGGCCACCGTCCTCGCTGGCCGATGACCTCCGGGCGAAGGGCATCCACGCTTCGTCCCGGCGTCGTCGACGACGCGCTCGAGCTCATCGGCCGGACGCCTCTCGTTCGGCTCGCCCAGGTCTCGCCGGCGGGTGGGGCCATGTTGTACGGCAAGCTCGAATCGCAAAACCCCGGGGGCAGTATCAAAGATCGCCCGGCGCTGGCGATGATCACCTCCGCCGAAAAGACGGGCGCGATTCGTCCGGGCGCCACCATCATCGAGGCGACCAGCGGCAACACGGGCATCAGCCTGGCCATGATTGCCGCCGTACGAGGCTACCGTTGCGTCCTGGTGATGCCCGAAGACATGAGCCTCGAGCGTCGCTACGTTTTGCGTGCGTACGGAGCGGAGATCACCTTGACTCCCGCCGCCGACGGCATGGCGGGCGCGGTCGAGCGGGCGCGCGAGCTCGCCAAGAGCACACCCAACTCGTTCATGCCCCAGCAGTTCGCGAACGAAGAAAATCCCAACAGCCATGCCGCCACGACGGCCCTCGAGATCCTCGAGCAGACCGACGGCAAGCTCGACGCCTTCGTGGCCGGCGTGGGCACCGGAGGCACGATCACCGGCGTGGGTCGCATCCTCAAAGAACAGCTCGGTGAGCGCATCTCGATCGTCGCCGTCGAGCCTGCGGCGAGCGCCGTCTTGTCCGGACAATCACCGGGCATGCACGGCATTCAAGGGCTCGGCGCGGGTTTCGTTCCCCCGATTCTCGACCGGGGCGTCTTCTCCAAAGTCATCACCGTGACCGACGTCGCCGCCGAACGAATGGCCAGGCGCCTCGCGCGCGAGGCGGGGCTTTTGGTCGGCCCGAGCTCGGGGGCCAATGTTCACGCGGCGTGTGAGGTCGCCCGGCGATTCAAGGACGGCAAGGTCGTCACCGTGCTGTGCGACTCGGGAGAGAGGTACCTTTTTTGATCTCCGAGAGCTCGGCGCGGGCCTCGGCAGACACGTCGACCGGTCCGGGCGCGGGCGGGCGTCGGTAGAAGTCCGATTCGAGGTACACCGATGTTGCGCGGCCGACGAGGATCTTCACCACCGCGCCGAGCGGCACTGCCAATAGAACGCCGAGAAAGCCGAAGAGCGTAGCCGCTGCCATCATGGTGAGGAGCACCTCGATGGGCCGAAGCCCGACGCTGCGCCCGACGATGCGCGGCGTGATCACCATGCCGTCGAGCACCTGCACCAGCAGCATCACCGACAGGACGGCGATCAGATGGTTGACGCCCTGCCAGTCGAGCAGCGACATCCCCACGGCCAAGAAGAGGCCCATTCCGAAGCCGACGTAGGGCACGAACGCGAGCATGCCGGTGATGAAGCCGATGGGAACGGCCAGCCGCAGGCCGGCCAGCATGAGACCCGCTGCATAGAGCATCGAGAGCAGGATGCACGCGGTCATCTGGCCGCGCACGTAGCCGCCGAGGGTGCGATGGATCTCGAGGGCGATGGATCCCATGGTGGGCGCGAGCCGGCGAGGCATCAGGCCCTTCACCCGCTCGACGTTGCGATCGAAGTCGATGAGCAGGTAGAGCGCGAACACCGGAACGATGAGCGTGGCGACGAAGATGAGAATGACGTTCAGCGTGCCGAAGAGCGCCACCATCGACCCCTGAATCAGGTCGGGGGTGCGAGCGCGTAGCTCGTCGCCGATCTTGGAGATGAGCTCGCCCCAGGTGTGGGGCAGGTTGATGTGAAAAAGCTGCCAGGCCCAGGGATCGATTCGCTCTTTCAGCGCGCGCAATTGCTCGGGGAGCTGCTCGCCGGCCAGGCGAAACTCGTCGATGAGGTAGGGGACGGCCAGGATGAGAACGGTGATCGTGGCGCCGCAGATGAGGGCTATGATCAAGAGCGCCCCCACCGGGCGGGGCACCTTGACGGCCTGCAGGCGGTCGACGAAGGGATCGAGCGCATAGGCCAGCAGAAACGCAAAGAATAGCGGGACCAGGACCCCCCGCAGCAGGTAGGTAAGGAGTAGAGCCCCACACATCCCGGCCACCAGAATGAGCCGCCGGGGAGAGGTCGGGGAAGGGGATACCGATGCGGCAGACACGGCTCGGCGAGCATAGCAGGGTTCGCGGTCCGCGGAATTGTGGGGCGTCGCCTCGGGGTGCGTGCTAAACGCCCCGCAAATGGCGCGTCCTTTTGCACCTGTCGCCGTCCCGCCGCTGGCGGAGCAAAAGGGCGAAACCTACGTCCGCCTGGTCGAGATCATGCAGCGCCTCCTTGCCCCCGACGGCTGCCCGTGGGACCGCG
>JBBSDY010000659.1:0-3137 GCA_038240245.1 Polyangiales bacterium | reverse complement strand
TTGGCGGCCTTGGCGCCGTGGCGGTTCGCCCGAAATCACATCCACGCGTCTCAGTCCATGCGTCCAAGCTCGAGAACGAGCGCGGCACGGAAACTGAATCAGTGAGGTTTCAATGAACCCTGAAGAGACCCACAAGACCGATGCTTCGCCGTCCCCGCGGCCCTCCAGCCCGCCACCTACCATCGGCGTCGCGGCGGTGACCGGCAACCAGGCGCGCAACATGGACAGTCTCGACTTCGTGATGGATGTGCCCGTCGAGGTGTCCGTCGAAATCGGGCGCAAGAAGATGCGCATCGCCGAAATTCTTCGAATCGGCGCGGGATCGGTGCTCGAGCTGAACAAGACGTCGGGCGAGCCGCTCGACATCTACGTCAACAACCGCATCGTCGCGCGAGGCGAGGCGGTGGTGGTCGGCGATCACTACGGCGTGCGGCTCACCGAAGTCCTCATCACGGACGACGGCCGCGGGCGAGGAGACTCACGATGAGACTTCGTGCTGTCGCTGTTCTGGCGGGGCTCGTCACGTCCTTGACGGCAGCCGGTGTGTGGGCCGATGCTCCGGCGAGCTCGAGCGAGCCGGCGGTGATCGGGCCTGCACCCGCGCTCGCCACGCCGACATCAGCCCCCGACGCCGCGTCGCGGAGTTGGCTGGCCCAGACTCCACAGGCGAAACCGGTAGCTCCTGCGGAGCCCGCGCATTCGCCATGGCGCTCGGCGCTGCTGCTTCTCGTGGTGGCTGCCATTGGCGGCGCCGCCATCTATGCCCGGCGTTCGAAGCGCATCGCCGGCAAATTCCCCGAGACGGCGCGACTGCGCGTCATGAGCTCGGTTCGCGTCGGTCCCAAGGGCTTTCTGGTGCTGGCCGGCATTGGCGAGCGCACCCTGCTGCTGGGAGTCACCGACGATTCGGTGCGCCGCATCGCCTGGATGGGCAATGAGCCACTCGACGACGCGGCCGCGAAGTCCCCCGGCGGTCAAGAGATGACGATCCGCGCCGAGCTTCCGCCCGCCGACTTCGCGCCCGCGCTCAAGCTGGCGGCCGAAAGCCACGACGAGGTGCGCTGGTCGCCCGAAGCCAAGACTGCGCGCCAGCCCATTCTCGGCTCGGCCCGCACGCAGCCCGGGCTCGGCTCGGCCCGCACGCAGCCCGATCTCGGCACGTCTCCGCTTTCAATCGAGCAGCAGGCCGCGGGGATCATGAAGCGCAAGGCGAGGCGCCGCGGATGAATCCAACGCTCGTCAAGATGGTGACCGACGCGGGGGGGCTCGCCCCTCCGTTCAAGATCCTCGGTCTGCTCACGCTCCTGTCGCTGCTTCCGGCCATCGTGCTCACGATGACGTCGTTCGTGCGCACCATCGTGGTGCTGTCGTTCTTGCGTCAGGGGATCGGCACCCAGCAGACGCCGCCCACGCAAGTCATCGTGGGGCTGTCGCTCTTTCTCACTGCCTTCACGATGTCACCGGTCGCCAAGCAGATGCAGAAGATCGCCATCGATCCCTACCTCGCGGGGAGCATGACCGACATGCAGGCCCTCGATGTCGCGGTCGCGCCAGTGCGCACCTTCATGCTGCGTCAAACGCGTCAGGCCGATCTGCAGCTCTTTTACAATGCGACTCAGGGTGAGCTCCCCAAGACTCCCGACGACGTGTCCCTGGCCATTGCCATTCCCGCCTTCGTCGTGTCCGAGCTCACCACCGCTTTTCAAATGGGTGTGATGGTGCTCCTGCCGTTTCTGGTGATCGATCTTGCGGTGGCATCGCTGCTCATGTCGATGGGCATGATGATGGTTCCGCCCAATACGCTGAGTCTGCCCATCAAGCTGCTCTTGTTCGTGCTGGCCGACGGGTGGAACCTCGTCGTTGGCTCCTTGCTGTCGAGCTTTCGATGACCGTCGATGGCGCGCTCGAGCTTCTTCGCAACGCGGTCCTCATCGCCGCCGAGCTCGCCGGTCCGGCCATCTTTGCCGCGTTGATCGTGGGGCTCGCGGTGGGCGTGCTGCAGACCGTCACCCAGGTCAACGAGGCCAGCATCAGCTTCGTGGTCAAGCTCCTGGCCATCTGCCTTGCGTTCGCCGTCGTGGGTCCGCACCTCGTCGTGCGCAGTGTCGACTACACGCGCCGCACGCTGGGGGGCATCTCCGAAATCATCAAATGACGCTGCAAGGGCTCAACGGCGAAGCCGCCCTGTTCGTCCTGGAGACGGTGCGCATCACCGGCGTCGTGGTGAGCGCGCCCATCCTCTGGTCGACGGCCCCGATGCGGGTACGCGGCGCGCTCGTCTTGATGCTCGGCGTCGTCTGCCACGGGGGCGCTCGCATCGCGCCTCCGGAGCTCGATTCACTGGGAAGAATTGCGGTGATCGCTCCCACCGAGCTTCTCGTCGGCATCGCCATGGGCCTCGTGGTGCGCTTCTCGGTCGCCGCGGTCGAGATTGCGGGTGACGTCATGTCACCCCTCATGGGATTTGGCGCGGCCACGCTCTTCGATCCCCACGCGCAAGCACAGGAAACAGGTCTTACCCGGCTCTTGCGCATGCTCCTCGTTCTGTTGGCGCTCTTCTCGGGGATTCACCGGGTGCTGCTGGGATCGCTCATTGCCAGCTTTCACGTCGTTCCCGTTGGCTCGGTCATGGATGCCGGGCTCGCGCTCCCCGATCTGTTGCGCCTGTCGTCGGCCGCACTCGCCACCGGCGTTCGCCTGGCGCTGCCGGTCGTTGCCACGCTGTTGCTGACGCAGCTCGGTCTGGCGTTCATCTCGCGCGCGGCGCCGTCGCTGCAGATCTTTTCGGTCGGCTTCGCCATCTCGCTCGTGGCGGGCACGCTGGTGCTTCTCATCTCTCTTCCCGAGCTTGCCCGGGAGATCGAGGTCGATCTCTCGCAGGCCGGGGTGAGAATCGAGCTGGTGCTCACGGCCATGGCGGCGACCTGATGGCCGACTCGTCGAGCGCCGACAAGACCGAGAAGGCGACACCCGAACGGCGCAAAAAGGCGCGCGAGAAGGGCGATTTTGCGCGGGCCCGTGACGCGGGCGGTGTGGTGGCCGCGCTCGCCGTGCACGTTGCCTTGGTCACGATGGGGCCGTCGGCCGTCGCCAGCCTGCGGGTATTCGCCCAGCACTGCTTCAGCGAGCCATTCGAT
>JBBSDY010000658.1:0-3149 GCA_038240245.1 Polyangiales bacterium | reverse complement strand
TACCTCGGCGGGCTGGGCGTCTCGGCGCTCTTCGCCGTGTACGGGTTCATTCGGATCTTCCCGGGGTCGATCAGCGGGTTTCGCGCGAATGATCTGTCGGTGCGGCCGGCCTCCGCGGTGCTCGGCATCGCAAGTATCCTCGTCGGCCTCGCCGGCGCGGTGGTGACCGTGTGGAAGCTCGGTCGGGCCGCCGATGAGCCGGTGGGCGAATCGCCCGAGCAATTGCGGGAACGCCGGCACGAAGACCTGATGCTGGGCGGGATCGGCATCGCGGCAGCCATCGTCGTCGCGCTGACCGGCCGCGATCTGGCCGCCAAGTCCGATTCTTCGGACGTCGTCGGACAGGCCCGGCTGATGCACCTGTTTACCTACAACTACCGGCGCCTCTGGCCCGATACGCTCGACTGGAGCGGTCTTCTGGCGGCGTTTTCGATCGTCTCGGTGGCGCTCTGCCTCTTCTTGATCATCCGGCGCATCAGGCGCCACGTCGTGGTGATGCTGCTGGCGACGTCACTTATCTGGGCCGTCTGGGGGCTCGACGTTTACCTGGTCAAGGCGTCGCCGCACTGGGGCCAGCGCGAGGTCATCGAGTCGTATTTCAAGATGCGCGGCAGCCCCGACGAGCCCATCGTCGCCTACCAGATGAACTGGAAGGGCGAGAATTTTTACACCGGCAACAAGATCCCGGCCTTCGTGTCGAGCGGGGCGACGTTCACCACCTGGATCAAGTCGCAGCAGGACAAGGGCATCAAGACGTTTTGGTTCGTGACCGAGCACAGCCGCATGAGCGCCCTCAAGAACGAAGCGGGCAGCCCCAAGACCTTCGAAGCGGTGACCGACAAGCGCCTCAACAACAAGTTTTGCCTGGTCAAGGCGGTATTCGACTAACCATTCGATCCACGAGGACGGCGCAATGAGTGCAGAGCAATGGACGGCGGTCGACGGCTACATCTGTGACCAACTGCTGGCCAGGGACGCCGTGCTCGAAGCAGCGCTCGACGCCAGCGTCGCCGCGGGCCTGCCGGCGATCCACGTCGCGCCCAACCAGGGCAAGCTTCTTCAGCTCATCGCGCAAATCCAAGGCGCCCGCAGCATTCTCGAGGTGGGCACCCTGGGCGGCTACAGCACGATCTGGCTCGCCCGCGCTCTGCCCCCGGGCGGCCGGCTGGTCACCCTCGAAATCGACGCCGGGCATGCCGCGGTCGCGCGATCGAACATCGAGAGGGCGGGCCTGTCCGATGTGGTCGAGATCCGGCAAGGCCGCGCGAGCGACACCCTCCGCGCGCTCGTGGCCGAGGGGCGCGGACCGTTCGACCTCGTCTTCATCGATGCGGACAAAACCGGCAACGCCGACTACTTCGCCATGTCGCTCAAGATGTGCCGGCGCGGGAGCGTCATCATCGTCGACAACGTGGTGCGCAACGGCGGGGTGATCGATGCGAAGAGCACCGACTCGAGCGTGCAGGGTGTGCGTCGGCTCAATGAGCTCATGGCCAGAGAGCCGCGCATCAGCGCGACCGCGATTCAGACGGTGGGCAGCAAGGGCTACGACGGCTTTGCGATCGCGAGGGTGGTGTCCGACGAAGGTGGCGCGCCATGAGCCGCGGAACGTCTCGCTCCACGATTCAGCTCGGGACCACGGGTCCTGCCGTCTTTCCGTTGGCCCTCGGCTGCATGGGAATGTCGGGAGCGTACGGCGAGACGAGCGAGCAAGAGAGCATCGCCACCATTCACGCCGCCCTCGACAGCGGCGTCACGCTCATCGACACCGGCGACTTCTACGGCGCGGGTCACAACGAGATGCTCATTGGCCGGGCTTTGCAGGGCCGGCGCGACAAGGCGCTGCTCTCGGTGAAGTTCGGCGCGCTACGCGCGCCCGGTGGAGGTTGGCTGGGGGTGGACACACGTCCGGTCGCCGTCAAAAATTCTCTCGCGTACACCCTCACTCGCCTGGGCGTCGATCACATCGACATCTATCGTCCCGCTCGTCTCGATCCCGCGGTGCCGATCGAAGACACGATTGGCGCGATGGCCGAGATGGTGAAGGCTGGATACGTGCGAGCCATCGGGCTATCGGAAGTGGGCGTCGATACGATTCGTCGTGCGCACCAGACGCACCCCGTCTCCGACTTGCAGATCGAGTACTCGCTCGTCAGTCGAGGGCCCGAGCAGAAGATCTTTCCGGTGCTCGAAGAGCTGGGCATCGCCGTCACCGCCTATGGGGTTTTGTCCCGTGGCCTGCTGACGGGCTCGGCGACATCCTCACCGGGTGATTTCCGCGCACATTTACCTCGCTTTGCAGGCGACAACCGCGAGAAAAACCAACGCCTTATCGATGCACTGCAGAAGCTCGCCGACGAGAAGGGCGTGCGACCGGCACAGCTGGCGATCGCCTGGGTGCTCGCCAAGGGCAAGAACATCGTGCCGGTCATGGGTGCGCGCACGCGTCACCAGCTCGACGAGTCGCTGGCCGCGCTGGAGCTGGACCTTTCACCCGAAGACGTGGCGCGCATCGAGCAGGCAGTGCCCGCGGATGCTGTGGCAGGTACGCGTTACCACGACCAGCAGATGCAACATCTCGACAGCGAGCACTAATCGCAGGTGACGAGGACCGTGTCACCCGCGCGAAGCTGGAGCGTTTCGGAGGCAGACCCATTGCGCACGGCGATTTCCAGAAGATCATAGCCGCCGAAGACGATGAGCAGCTCACCCGGTGGGACCGCTGCGTAGCTCGAGCGGAGCGTACCCGAGGTGAAATCACCGGCGACGAGACGCGGGCGGCGCAACGCGGTCCAGTGAGCGGGCTCGATGTTGGTGATGAGATTTCCGAAGCGATCCACGGACACGATGCGACCGACCAGGCCGCGCCTGGTCTTGCGCGGACCCGCGGACGGCAGCTTCACGTAGCGACGCTTGGGCGGGCCGAGCCTTTCGACATCGACGCCACGAGCCAGATGCGCGGCGACTGGCGCGAAGATGTCGCGACCGTGGAACGTGCTCGAGATTCGCGCTGAGAAATAGCTATTTCGCGTCAAGCTGACGGCCCGGCCCCGCGGGGCCGCCAAACTGAGAACACCATTGTCGGGGCCGACGAAGAGATGGCCGCCAAACGAGAGGGCGAGCGCAGCCCGCGCGGTGCCGACGCCGAC
>JBBSDY010000657.1:0-3185 GCA_038240245.1 Polyangiales bacterium | reverse complement strand
GTCAAGATCTGCTCGATCTGTCCGCCCTGCGCCCCCGACGTTGGCGTTCCAATGAGCACCTCCTGGAGCTCGAGGTTGTATTGCGCAAACTTCGCTTTCATCTGCTCGCCGGACTGCTCTTGAATGGCGCTGCGATCCTGGATGAGCTGAATCAAGGTGCGCGTCTGCCCGATGTTCTTGAAGTAGGCCGAGACCATGGGGTCGAGCGTCTGCTCGACCAGGCGTTTGATGTCGCCGAACCGCTGGATGACGAGCGGCGCCTTGCGGTAATCGATGTGCACCACCACCGAAAGGGGCAACGAGGGCTCGAAGGCATCCTTGGTGATGAGCGAGACTTCGGCGAGATTCTCGTCGAACTTGTGCGAGCCGCTTTCCATCCGGTTCCACTTCAAGATGAAGTTGGTCGTGGGAACGATGATCACCTTGCCGGCGTAGGTGTTGAATGCGTACTTTCCTGGCAAGAGCGGCTCGCTCCACACGCCACGGGTGTCCTTCTTGACGAGCTCACCGTGCTTGTAAGCATCGCCTGAAATGTCGACGCCTGTTTCGCCGGTGTAGCTCACCACCACGCCCACCGTGCCGACCTCGACCACGGTCTTGGGAGTCATCTCGACCGTGGCAAAAAGACGGTTGATGTAATAGGTGCCCTCGACCAGGGTCTGGAGCTGACGGCCGCGTTGTCCGCCGGCGAGCAAGAACTTTTCGGGCTCTTGAAAGCTGTTGTGGTACGTGTCGTTGTGCAGCGGCGAGTCGCCCACCGTGGGGGCGATGATCTGGCCCGAGGGAATCGACGGGCCATCGTGAACGGTGACGATGCCGATGAGATCGTCGGTGCCCTTGAGCACCACGGGAACGAACCCTTCGCGGCTCTCGATGAGCTGTCCCATCCGGATGAAGACTTGTTCCTCGCCCTTGTCGAGCGGCAAGTAGAAGACTCGCTCGTTGGTGATGATGACGAACTGGGCGCCGTTGATGGCGTAAGTCCCCTCGCGCAAGATCTTGCGCTGCGGCCCCTTCTGTCCACCGGAGTTCAAGAATGCCGTGACGTCCTGAAAATCGTTGGCCACCGTGTTCGCGGCCAGCGCCTGCGAAGGAGGCAGCTGCGCGCCGTCGCGGGCAAACACGTAGCCGATCTTGCCCTGCGGAATGGTCACCAGGGGCATCGTGTGCACGCGGTACTGAAGCGGCATCAGAAAGTGCATTCCGCCGCGCAGCACCCTCGGCTGGAAACCCGCCTCGCCGTTCATGGCGATGAGGCCGCTCTTCACCGAGCCTTTTCCGCTGATCCGCTTTTCGACCACGCCAATCTTGTTGTTGGGGATGAGCCTGAACCCGAGAAACAGGAACAGAAATACAAACAGCGCCGGAACGGCGAGGAGCGCGTATGGCGCCAGGGGAGCAATGAGCGTGTCGAGCATGGTGGTCCCTCTCCGCCACGAGCGACGGATCCTCGAGAATAGGACGTCTCGCCCGCCACCGCGAGGGTGTTGTTGGCGGCAGCGGCCATGCATCTCGACTCTCGATTTTCTGCCCCAATGGAGGCACGATGCGCACGGCCTTCTTGGCTCTTGAAAGGAACGACGCTTCATGGCTGCTGGCAAACTTGCTTGGGGGATTCTCGGTACGGGCAGCATCGCCAGGACCCTCGCGGCGGCGATCACACGGTCGAAGACGGGAAACCTCGTCGCGGTGGGCAGCCGCAGCGAGAAGAGCGCCCAAGAATTCGGCGAGAAATTCGCGGTGCCTCGCCGTCATGCGACGTACGAGGCCCTCCTCGCCGATCCCGAGGTACAAATCGTCTACATTTCGACCCCGCACAGCCTCCACGCCGAGTGGGCCATACGCGCGGCCGAGGCGGGCAAGCACATCCTGTGCGAAAAGCCGCTCGCCGTGAACCACGCGCAGGCGATGGCCATCATCGAGGCCGCCGAGCGCGCGGGCATCTTCCTCATGGAAGCATTCATGTACCGCTGCCATCCGCAAACGAAGAAGCTCGCCGAGTTGGTGCGCGACAAGGCCATCGGTGATATTCGGCTCATCGAGGCGGTCTTCTCGTTCGCCGCCAACGTGGCGCCCGAGCAGCGCCTGGCCAACAACGATCTGGCCGGCGGTGGCATCCTCGACGTCGGCTGTTACACGGTGTCGATGTCCCGCCTCCTGGCTGGCGCCGCGCACAACCAGCCCTTCGCCGAGCCCATCGACGTCAAGGGTGCTGGTGTCCTCGGCCCGACCGGCGTCGACGAGTACGCTGCCGCCACGCTGACGTTCCCGGGGGGCATCCTCGCGCAGGTCGCCTGCGGCGTGCGGCTTGCTCACGACAACGTTCTTCGCATCTACGGGACCGAGGGTCGCATCACCGTTGCCTCGCCGTGGATACCTGCGCGCGATGGCGGAACGACGATCATCTCGGTGAAGCGTCACGGCTCCAAAGAAGCCAACGAGATCCACATCGAGACCGAGGCGGGCCTCTTCTCGATCGAGGTCGACACCGTCGCCGAGCACATCGCCGAGCGCCAGGCCCCCTGTGTGACCTGGGCCGACACGCTGGGCAACATGCGCGCACTCGATCGCTGGCGACAATCGATGGCTTTCCAGTACGACTCCGAGAAGCCCGAGAAGGCGCTCGTCCCGGCGAACGGCCGCCCCCTCGAAGTCCGGCGACCGACGAAGATGAAGTATGGCCGCGTCGCAGGCGTCGACAAGCAGATCTCGCGGCTGGTGATGGGCGTCGACAACCAGGACACGATGCCTCACATGGCGGTGATGTTCGACGACTTCATCGAGCGCGGCGGCAATTGCTTCGACACCGCATTCATCTACGGACCGAACCGCGAGAAGCTACTCGGTCAGTACATCAAGAACCGCGGCATTCGGGAGGACGTCACCGTCATCGTCAAGGGTGCTCACACACCGTGGTGCAATCCGAGCGACATGTCGAAGCAGCTCGAGTCGAGCCTGCACAACTTCGGCTTCGATCACGCCGACATCTACGTCTTGCACCGCGACAATCCCGACGTGCCAGTGGGCGAGTTCGTCGACGCGTTGAACCAGCACCAGCGCGCGGGCACCATCCGCGCGTTCGGCGGGTCCAACTGGTCGATGGCGCGCGTCCAGGCGGCCAACGAATACGCCAAAGAGCACGGGCTCATGGGCTTTGGCGTGGTGAGCAACAACTTCAGCCTCGC
>JBBSDY010000656.1:0-3199 GCA_038240245.1 Polyangiales bacterium | reverse complement strand
GCCTGGGGGGTCCCCGACTCGGCCGCGGCATCGAGGTAGGGGCGGGCAAGGGCCAGCACCGGCTCGCGATCCACGGCCAGAAGACGGCTGGCGCGCCCCGTCTGACGCAGGCTCTGGATGACAGAGCCGCCGATGAGACCACACCCGATCACGGCCACCCGACCGAGCATGCTAGGGGCGCTCCACGGTGCCGTCGGGGCTGGGGGCAGTCTGCACCGACCAAGGGTAGCAAAAAGTCATCTCCCCGGGCTTTTTTGACTTTCGCGGGCGCCTGGCGCATTCCAATGCACCCCCCGCGCCATGAACAAAGCCTTCACCAAAGAAACCGACCACGAGGACGACGACGACGTCCCCGACGAGCCAGCCCGACCGAAGGGGACGCAGCACATCACTCCCGAGGGTTTCCGGGCGCTGCAGGCCGAGCTCAAGCGACTGTGGACCGTCGAGCGACCCAAGATCACCGACGAGGTCGCCACTGCGGCGGCCCAGGGAGATCGGAGCGAGAACGCCGAGTACATCTACGGCAAGAAAAAGCTGCGCGAGATCGATCGCAAGGTCCGCTTCTTGCGCAAGCGGCTCGACATCGTGACGGTCGTAGCACCGCCCAAAGAGCAGCTCGAAAAGATCTTCTTCGGCGCGTGGTTCACCATCGAGGACGAAGACGGCAAGGAGCTGTCCTACCGTATCGTCGGCACCGACGAGCTCGACCTCGCAGCGCGCAAGATCAGCGTGGCTTCTCCGGTGGCGCAGGCGCTGCTCGGCAAGAGCGTGGGCGACGCCACCATCGTGCAGCGCCCGAGGGGGGCCACCGAGGTGACGGTGATCAAGGTTTGGTATGAGAGCGCGTAGATTCGCCGCCGGCGGCTCGGCTTGCATGGCCCTGTCGCTCCTCGGACCCGGGTGCGGCAGCGCAAGCTCGACGGCGCCCGCCTCCGCCGAGCCAACGTCGCATGTCGTCGCGCGGCGTCCCGACGCCAAGACCGCGACGACCGCGGCGCCAAAGGGTGGCTCGTCGGATGGGGTCACTTGCGAAGACGCGCAGGCGCAGAACGTCGAAGAGATCGACATGCGCGGCGGCGGGCAAGCTGATCTCACCGCCAAGGACTTCGCCGCGGTGCTCAACCACGGAGCCTATCTCGCTCCGTGCGAGGTGCCCGAAAGCAGCAAGATCCAGATTTGCGCAGCCATCCGGAGCGGCGCCGCCGTCGGCGTCACCGTCGCGCTCGATCCGTCCAATCCCGAGCTCGAAGTCTGCGTTGCCAGGCAAGTGCGCGCGCTCGCATTCGCCACGCATCCCAAAATGGACATCGTGCGGGTGCGTTTCTAGCCTGCGCATGCGGGAGACAAGCCCTTTTCCTTACCAACTTGAAGGTCGGTCAGGGGGTCGACGAGATCTCGGCCTTCATCGTTCGCGAAGGTCTGCTTGGGCACAGCGAGTCCACGCCAAGTTGAGCTCGCGTCGGTCGCCTGGTAACCGTTTCACCCGGGAGTGGATATCTGGCGCATCTTCGGGGACGGCGTCCACGGCGCATCGGCGGCGCTCCTCAAGTACCAGCCGGGCGCGAACATCCCCCGGCACCGGCACGAAGGCGTCGAGATCATCGTGGTGCTTCGCGGATCGCAGACCGACGAACAGGCAATCATCGCCGTGGATGAGCTGCGCGTGCATCACCTCCACACGGGTCACAGCGTTCGCAGCGACGACGGCTGCCTCGTGCTCGTGTGGGAGCAGCCGGTGGTGTTCGAGGGACCAGGACAAAAGCAGTCAATTGCCCACATTGGTCCACCCGCGCCAAACATCGCAAGCTCGCCAAACGCCGCAGACTTTGCAATGCTGTCAGCATGCCGGGCCGCTTCTCCCTCTCGGTGTTGGCCAGCGTGATGCTCGTCTCTGGCGCTGCATCCGCCGACATTTTGTGGAAGGGTGACTTCGAGACCAACGATCTCAGCCAGTGGGGCTCGCCGCTCAATCTCAAGACGGGGTCCCGGACGAACATCACCGTCGTCGGCACGCCCTTGCTCGAGGGAAAGCACCTCGCCCAGCTCGTCGTTCACCCCGACGATCTCTGGCCCAACGGTCACAATCGTGTCGACCTTCACCACGATGGCAAACGCACGGCCGAAGGCCAGACCACCTTCTTCTCGTGGTACTTCCAGCTTCCCGTCGACGTCGCGCTGCACGAGGACATCGGCTACTGGGAGACGAACGGCCCCGACTACCAGCAGACGATGGCGTTCTTCGTCGATCCCAAGAATGGGGGCGGAACGCAGATCGGCTTTCGCACCAACAAGCCCAACAGCAAGCAGCACTGGAGCGCTCCCCTCTCGGTCGCCAAATGGCACCAGATTGCGATGGAGATCTTCTGGACGCAGACCGCGGCCAACGGCAAGGTCACGGTCTGGCTCGATGGGGCGCTCGTCGTCGATCACGTCGTCGCGCAAACCAAGCCCAACGCCGCTGACGTGTTCGTTCAAGTCGGCTTCCACCGAGATTCGACGCAGCAGTCGGTCGACACGATTTTCATCGACGACGCCCGAGAAGGCACGACCCTCGACGACGTCCTGACCAAGGGCTCGGCAGCCGACGCGGGCACCGATGCGTCGGGCGGCGGTGCACTCGAGGCCGGCAGCGCGGGCGCCGGAGGACGCAGCCCGGCATTGGGCGCCGGCGGCTCTGGAGGGGGGACGGGCGGCGCCCCTGGCATCGCCGGCTCCGGGGTCGACAACACCAACACGGCGGGCGCCTCGGGCGCGAGCTCCACCGGCGAGCCCGGAGGCGCAGGAGCAGGCCAAGCCGCGCCGGCAGGCGTCGACTCGACTGGTTGCGCCTGCAGCCTCGCCAGACCGCGCGACGCGATCCCATTTGCCTGGGCAGGGCTCGTCGTCATAGGCGTCGCCTCGCGCCGTCGCAAGCGAGCTACGCGCGACTGATGCACCCCTGGCCCCGGTCGCTCAATAGCCCATCGAGGCGCCGCTGACTCACCGTCTGGTTGCGCTCGGTGACGGCGTTGATCTGCGCCGCGGACAGCCTCCCGTAGGCCGCGCCGTCGTCACCCGCTTCCGTGATGCATGCGGGCGCGGGGTCTACATCGCGAAGCGATCGGACGGCGTCGCGCGCGTCCGTCCCGCCGCTTTGCGTGGCCCATCGCAAGATCTGCCAACCTAAATCGGCGTGTCGCGCCTCGTCCGCCTCGATGCG
>JBBSDY010000655.1:0-3199 GCA_038240245.1 Polyangiales bacterium | reverse complement strand
GACGGTGAACGAAGTGCCGTGGGCCGCGATGCGCGTGTGGCCGACCTCGACGGCAAAAACCTCACCGTTCGCCCGTGGCGTCACGTCGGCGTGGATCGATCCGCGGATGAGGGTCACGGTCATGGATCCCGGACCTTCTGACGTTGCCATCTCGATGCGTGATTCGGAGGCCAGGGTAAAGCTCACCACGCCGGCGCGATGAAACGACAACGCCTGCGCACCGGACTCTGCCGCCTCGCGCGGGATCGAATCGGCGACCGCCGCGCCACCCTCCGCGCGATTGGCGTCGATCGCACCGGAAGATCGGCTCGATCGCGGAGCAGCCACCAGGGCGACCACCGCTGCAGCGGCCAGCGCGACCGCCCACGCCGAGCCCGGACGGCGGGGTGCACCGATGGTCAGAGCCGGCAGCGATGACGGCGATAACGGCGATGACGGCGAGAACGACGGCGCGGCAGGCTGCTGCACGGCGGAGAGCACCCTCTGCTCGACGCGCTCCCAGTCAATCGCCGGAAGCGGCGCGTCGACCGCTTCGCGAGTGAGGGCGCGAAGCGCGAGCATGGAGCTGTCGGACCCGCGGACGCTCAACGTGCCTCCTCGACGACCTTGCTGGCGACTTCGACGCCGTCATCCGCCCCGCTGCGCGCGAACGCCTTGGCAAACGCGGCGAGCGTGGGCTCTTCCTGGAGCATTTCGGACAGCTCGCGGCGCGCATAGAAGAGCCGTGTTCGCACGGTGAGAACAGGGGCGCCGACGATCTTGGAAATCTCGGCCGGCGCCAGGCCCTCGAGCTCGTGCAGGAGAAAAACGGTGCGCTTCTTTTCGGCCAGCTTGTCGATCACCCGGCGAAAGGCGCGCATTCGCTCGAGCCGCGCAACGTCCTCGTCGGGAGCAAGCCGCGAATCGGGCTGCGCCTCGTCAGGCTGCGGGTAGACGAGCTGGGGGCGGCTGCGGGCCGCCCGGCGGTGCATGAGCACGACGTTGACGGTGACGCGGTGCAGCCAGGTCGTGAACTTGGACTGCCCGCGGAAATCTTTGAGGCTGCGGTGAACCTGGAGAAACACCTCTTGAATGATGTCGTCGAGATCAGCACGCGGGCCCACCATCCGAAAGACGAGGCGGGCCACTTCGGTGCGGTGGCGCAGAAAGAGCTGCCGAAACGCCGCCCCCTCGCCCCGCTGACAGCGGGCGACCATCTCGTCCGAGTCGAGCACGGCATAAAGGCTAGCCCGGGCCGCGGGCAGGCGCTCGGGCAAAAGGCCGTTGACGAACGCCGGGTCCACGTAGAGTTCTGATGCGAGGCTCCGTCCACCCATTCACGATGCCGTGGCAGATCCGCCACTGTCTCGTCGGCGTCTCGGGGCGGGAAAATGGGCTAACGTCGTGGAACGTGACCCGCGCCCCCACCAGCAGCCCTGCCGCGCTTGCGGCGGACGTCTTGCCCCGAGCGGCGGTCAAGCCCGTGGTCGGTGTCGTCCTCGGTTCGGGCCTTGGCGCGTTCGGCGAGCAGCTCGAGCAGCGTATTGCCTATGAAAACCTACCTGGAATGCCGGCGTCGCGTGTTCCCGGACACGAGGGCAACCTTCGATTTGGTCGCATCGACGGAATCGGCGTGGCTTGCCTACAGGGCAGGGCTCACCTCTATGAGGGGCACGAGCCGGACGCTGTCGTCTTCGGCGTGCGCTTTCTGGCCAACCTGGGATGTCGGGGCGTGATCCTGACCAATGCGGCCGGGGGAATCGGCGCGCACCTCGCGCCCGGCGATCGAATGTTGGTGACCGACCACCTGAACTTGACCGGAAAGAACCCTCTTGCTGGCTCGTCCGAAGACGCGCACGGTGCGCGCTTCATCGACATGGGAAAGGCCTACGATCCGAGGCTCGCGCAGCTGGCCCGTGACGCTGCGCGCGATACGGGCACGGCCCTGAAGGAGGGTGTGTACGCTGGCGTGCTTGGACCGAGCTACGAGACACCCGCCGAGATCGGCATGCTTCGCGCAATGGGAGCGGACGCCGTCGGCATGAGTACCGTGCTCGAGGTCATCGCCCTGCGCCAACAGGAGGTGCGCGTTGCCGCCATCAGCTGCATCACCAACCTTGCGGCCGGCATCTCGAAGACGCCGCTCGACCACCATGATGTTCAGGAGATCGCGCGGCAGACGGCAGCCCCCTTCGTCGCCTTGCTCTCTCGGATGACGGCCCTCGTCGGAAACGAGCTTCGCGCGTGAGCGCCATCGCCTGGAAGGAATTGACCGAAGCCGCATCGCGAGCGCGCATCTCGGCGTACGCCCCCTATTCGAACTATCTGGTGGGCGCGGCCGTGCTCTCCGGTGATGGGCGGATATTCGCCGGGTGCAACGTGGAGAACGCGAGCTACGGTCTGGCCCTGTGCGCCGAGCGCAGCGCGGTCGCCCAGCTCATCGTCGCCGGGCAACGAACCATTCTCGCTCTGGTCGTCGTCACCGCCGGTCCGGAGCCGGGAACGCCATGCGGCCTTTGCCGGCAAACGCTCTCCGAGTTCGCCGTCGAGCTACCCATCGGCCTGGCAATCGCCGGCGACGACGCTCCCCGCGTCCTCAAGAACCTCCGCCACCTCTTCCCCGATCCCTTCCGCGGCGACCTGGTGAAAGAGTCATTTTGAGGTCTCCAGAGTAACCGCCAAGGCGCCACGCCCGCCAGGTTTGGATGGGGAGCTTAGCGGCCGTGGCGCCGTGGCGGTTCTCTCCTTCGTCCCTATTCGACGCCGCGTTGCTCGGCTTCTTCGATTTGGGCGACGGCGGCGGCGATGGCGTCCTTGGCTTGCTCGAACGATGCGCGGTTGGCGGCCCACTTCGAGAGCGCGGTGTCGAGCTTCTGGCTCTGACTGTCGAGCTTTTCTTTGGTGGCCGCGAGCTCTGCCTTCACACTGGCGAGATCGGTCTCGAGTGGACCGATTTTATCCTTGAGCTGCGCGACCTCGCGCGCCAGAACCTCGCGCTCTTCGGTGCGCGTCGAAAGATCGGCCGCGAAATCGGCCGCGCGAGCGTCCGCCTCGTCGCGCTCCTTCTTGTGCTTCGCGCCAAGGTCGCTCTTTTCGGCCTCGAAGCTCGCCTCGAGCTCATTTCGCTGCGTTTCGAGCGCATTCTTTTGGTCTTGCTCGAGCTCTTTCTCGCGCTCGGCCAGCTTGGAGCGCGCGCCCTCGGCGTCGGCGACGGCCCGGG
>JBBSDY010000654.1:0-3205 GCA_038240245.1 Polyangiales bacterium | reverse complement strand
CTTCGGACACCTCGCGCTCGTAGCCGATGAAGCGCACCTCTTTGGAGGCAAGCTTGGACAGCGCTTCTCGGTAAACTTGCGGCGTGGCGGCCGACGAGCTCACGAACTCGCTCTTGGCGCGCACTTGCTCGAGCGCGCGATCGTAGCCCGCGAGGTCGACGGCGAGCCCCTTTTCCTGGCAGATGACATCGGTGAGATCGATGGGAAAGCCGAACGTGTCGTAGAGCTTGAAGGCCGTCTCGCCGGACAGCGTCGAGCTATTCGCGCTCTTCATCCTGGCAAACTCTTCGTCGAGCATGCCAAGACCGCGGTCGATGGTCTGGCGAAAGCGGACCTCTTCTTGCTCGGTGATGGTGGCGATGAGACCGCGCCGTTGGCGAAGCTCGCCGAAATGCTCGCCCATCATGTCGACGACCGATAGCGCGACCTCGTGCAAAAAGGGCCGCGTGATTCCCAGGCGGTGACCATGGCGAATGGCGCGCCGCATGATGCGGCGCAAGACGTATTCGCGTCCGGTGCGATCGGGCAACACGCCTTCGGCGATGAGAAAAGCCGCGGCGCGCGCGTGGTCGGCGATGACCCGCATCGACACGTCATCCTCGGACATCGAGCCTCCGTAGGCCTTGCCGGCGATCGCAGAGGCCTGCTCGACGAGCGGACGCAAGAGGTCGGTGTCGTAGTTGGACTTCTTGCCCTGCAGCGCGCCCGCCACCCGCTCGAGCCCCGAGCCGGTGTCGATGCACGGCTTGGGCAAGGGGCAGAGCTTGGCGACGCCGTTCTCGAGGGAGCGCTCGAACTGCATGAACACGAGGTTCCACAGCTCGACCCACCCCGTGCCGTCGGGCGAAGGCTCGTCGGTGAGCTTGCTCGGATCGGGGTTATCGCCGTGGTAGAAATAGATCTCGGAGTTGGGCCCGCAGGGGCCCGTCTCGCCCATCTGCCAGAAGTTGTCGGCCATCCCCAGCCCGACGATGCGATCGTCGCCGTAGCCGGTCACCTTGCGCCAGATCGCCCTTGCCTCGTCGTCGGCGGGGATGCCGTCGCCACCGCCGAAGATGGTGACCATCATGCGGTCGGCGGGCAGATCGAGCACGCGGGTGAAGAGCTCCCACGCAAAAGAGATGGCGTCCTCTTTGAAGTAGTCGCCAAAGCTGAAGTTGCCGAGCATCTCGAAGAACGTGTGGTGACGGGCGGTGCGACCCACGTTTTCGAGATCGTTGTGTTTGCCGCTCACGCGCACGCACTTCTGGCTCGAGCAAGCTCTTGTGTAGCTGCGCTTCTCGCGACCCGTGAAGAGCTCCTTGAATGGGACCATCCCGGCGTTGACGAACATCAACGTGGGATCGTTGGCCGGGATGATCGACGAGCTGGCGATGGGGGTGTGCCCGTTTTTCGTGAAGAAATCGAGAAAGGTCTGGCGGATTTGGGCGGAGCTCGTCACGGTGGCCATGGCCAGCGTTCTTTAGCACAACGCTGCGCAATTGGAGCCGCGCTGGCGGTGGCCCGGCCTATCTCAGGGCGTGCTGCATCACTTCGGGGGCGCCGCGCATCGCGCTCTCGACCGCGCCTTGCAGGGCCTGGTTCTCGAGCTGGGCCACCAGCGTCTGATCGACCAAGATCCTCGAGCTCTCGTGCGCCCGCGCCGCGCCGGTGATGCTTCCCGTCAAGGCGTGCTCGGGCATCTTGCGAAATACGAACTCGACCTGCGCCGAAATGGTGACCTGTGTCCCCGACGACCCTTGGGCAAGCTGATTGACCACGCCGTCGAGAACCAAGAGCGGCAGCTTGCGCGCCTCGGACTCGTGCTTGCCTTCGGTGGCATCGGCGAGCACCTCGACACCGGGCAGCGCCGACGCATGGGTACGCGTCGCACCGCGAAAGACCTCGATGAGCTGAAGACCCCGCACCCCGGTGAGGTTCTTGAGCTGGCCGAGCTTCACCAGAACGCGCGCTGCGTTCTCGTCGCCCTCGTGGGCGCCCTGGAGCTTGTCGATGGCAGCCCTTAGCTGCGAGCGGACGACAGGCGACGTTTCGCCGGACAGATGTGTCGTCAACGCTGGCGTCGCTTCTTGCAGACCGAGCACACCGAGAGCGGCTGCCGCAGCGACGCGCACGGCCGGGCTCGGATCATCGAGGGCGGCGATGAGGGGAGCGAGCGCAGCCCGGCTGTGCGACTTGCCCAGCGCGAGCGCCGCGCCAACGCGCAGACGGAAATCGGCACCCGATCCCAGATCGCGGGTGAGCGACGTCAGATCATCGGCGGTCGACACTGGCACCGACGAGACGGTCACGGCCAGAGCCGTGATCAGCGACGCAGTGAGGCGCCCGATCCCCCAGAGCGTGTTTCGGCGATGGCTCCGGTACAACGTGCTTCCTTTTTCTTCTGAACGGATGTCTGGCGCAAGAGTTGAGTGAGACACCCTTACAAATAGGTGGGAGCTACGCGCAGCTTTTGCGACGT
This sequence comes from Polyangiales bacterium, assembly GCA_038240245.1. Taxonomy (GTDB): domain Bacteria; phylum Myxococcota_A; class Polyangia; order Polyangiales; family Polyangiaceae; genus DASWDH01. The sequence continues at coordinate 744 of JBBSDY010000654.1, read as the reverse complement.
GTAGAGAAGCGACCGACGGCGCTCTCGCGTCAGCGCAAAAGCTCGTCGACCTCGCGAGCCATCTCTTCGCCCTCGCCGTCGAGGTAGCCGCCGTGTACGAATCGAATGATCCCCTTGCGATCTACGACGTAACTCGTCGGCATCTTCTCGAGTTTGTAGCGCTGGCTGATCGCGTTGCCGTCGTCCCATCCGATGGGAAACCTGACGCCGGTCTTGCGCACGAAGGCGCCGATGCCCTCTTTGGTTTCGTCCTCCGACAGCGCGTAGACAAGCACGGATCCGCCGTGAGCATCGACGAGAGACTGCAGCTTGGGGAACTCTTTCTCGCACGGCTTGCAGTAGGTCGCCCAGAAGTCGACGATGAGAACCTTGCCCTTGGCGCCTTCCGACGAGAGCGTCCCTCCCGACATGATGCCGGGGCGGCTGAATGCTGGCGCGTGCACGCCGACCAGCGAATGCGCGTCGCCGCCCGAGCTGCGAGGGCCCCCACCCCCACCCGGACCTCCACTGCACCCCCACAACGCGACCGCAGCAACCACGAGACCGATTCGCATTTCGTTCGTTTCCTCTAGCTCAATAGAAAACCGCCAAGGCGCCAAGAGCGCCAGTAGAATCGCAACTCGATCTTAGCACTACTGCTGCAAATTTGGCCCTCGGTCAACAAAGCTGCGAGAGGGGGATATGGGCGAGTTGAAGGCGGCGGAGTTGCAGCGGCTAGAGACGTATTTCGAGCAGCGAATTGGT
>JBBSDY010000653.1:0-3207 GCA_038240245.1 Polyangiales bacterium | reverse complement strand
GATCGCCATCAAGGCGGGCAGCGGCCCCACGAGCAACCTCGTCATCGCCCACAACCGCTTCGGAACCGGCCACGGAATGTCCATCGGCAGCGAAACCAACGAGGGCGTCAGCAATGTGTCCGTCTACGATCTCGCCATCGACGGCACCATCGACTCGGGGGGCATGCCCCGCGGCGATCTCAACGGCATTCGCATCAAGAGCGATGCCAGCCGCGGCGGCAAGGTGACCAACATCTCGTACGAGGACGTTTGCATCCGCGGCACGGCCAATCCCATCCTCTTGAGCCCGCACTATAGCAAGGCCGATGGTGCTCTCATTCCCGACTACAAAGACATCTTTCTCGAGAACGTGCACATCATGGGAGCGCCGAGCCTCAAGCAAGTCGTTACCCTGATGGGTTACGATCCCGAGCACATGCTCGAGGTCTCGCTCGACAACGTGGTCGTCGACGGACAGGTCGACGTCAAAGCCGCCTATGCCAGCGTGAAGACAGGCCCCAATCCGGTGAGCTTCACGGCATCGGGCGACCACGTCGACTTCGCGAGCGGCGTCACCGCGGGCGCGCCGCCCAACGCGTGTGCGGGCAAGTTCGGTCCCTAGGATTTGCTCGCGTGGCCCGCCCACGAGTCCTTGAGCGAGATGGTTCGGTTGAACACCAGCGCGCCCGGCTTCGAATCGGAGTCGACGCAGAAGTAGCCGAGGCGCTCGAACTGGACCCTGTCGAGCTCCTTCGAGCCCGAGAGGCTCGGCTCGAGTCGGCATCCGGTGAGCACCTCGAGCGACCCTGGATTGAGGTGCGTCTTGAAGTCGACGTCCTTGTCCTTGAGCGGGTTCTCGACGTGAAAAAGGCGGTCATAGAGGCGAACCTGGGCGGGGACCGAGCGCGCGGCCGAGACCCAGTGAATGGTGCCCTTGATCTTGCGCCCGTCGGCCGCGTTGCCTCCGCGGGAGTTGGGGTCCCACGTGCAGCGTAGCTCGACGATCTCGCCAGCCTCGTTCTTGATGATCTCGTTACAGCGAATGATGCACGCATAACGCAAACGCACCTCTTGCCCGGGTGCGAGGCGAAACCATTTCTTGGGCGGGATCTCGGCGAAGTCGTCACGCTCGATGTAGAGCTCGCGCGTCAGGGGAACCTTACGCGACGGACCGTCGGGTTTCTCGGGATCGTAGGGCGCGTCGAGCTCGTCGGTCTCGGCGTCGGGAAAGTTGTCGAGCACGATCTTGAGCGGTCGCAAGACCGCCATCACCCTGGGCGACGTGGCGTTGAGGTCCTCGCGCAGGGCGTGCTCGAGAAGCGAAACATCGACGAGGCTGTCGCGCGTCGACACCCCAATGCGCTCGCAGAAGCTGCGGATGGCGGCGGGCGTGAAGCCTCGTCGTCGCCTTCCGGCCCGGGGCGGCCTGCGGGGATCGTTCCAGCTGGCGACGTGCTTGGCCTCGACGAGCTCTTGCAGCTTGCGCTTGCTCAGCACCGTATAAGTCAGGTTGAGCCGTGCAAATTCGATCTGGACGGGGTGGCTCTCGAGCCGCAGGGCATCGAGGTACCAGTGGTAGAGGGGGCGGTGGTTCACGAACTCGAGCGTGCAAATGGAGTGTGTGACGCCTTCGATGGCGTCCGACTGCCCGTGAGCCCAGTCGTACATGGGATAGATGCACCACTTGTCGCCGGTGCGGTGATGGCGCGCACGGCGAATGCGGTACATGACGGGATCGCGCAGCTTCACGTCGATGGAAGTCATGTCGATCTTCGCGCGCAACACGCACGCTCCGTCGTCGAGCTCGCCCTTGCGCATCCGCTCGAAGAGATCGAGGTTTTCGGCCACGCTGCGGTTTCGATGCGGGCTGTCCTCGCCGGCCTGGTGGTAGTCGCCGCGCGTGGAGCGAATTTCGTCGGTGCTTCGGCTGTCGACGTAGGCCTTGCCCTCCTTGATGAGCTGCAAGGCGAAATCGTGCAGGCGGCCGAAGTAATCCGACGCAAAATACTTGCGGTCGACCCAGTCGAAGCCGAGCCAGCGAACGTCGCGCTCGATCGACTCGACGAACTCGGGATCCTCGGTCTCGGGATTGGTGTCGTCGTAGCGCAGGTTGCACTCGCCGCCGAACTTTTGAGCGATGCCGAAGTTGAGACAGATCGACTTGGCGTGACCGATGTGAAGGTAGCCGTTGGGCTCGGGCGGAAACCGCGTCATCACGCGCCCGCCATTTTTGCCGATCCGCAAGTCTTCTTCGACGATCTCGTGAACGAAGTTGCCGGGGTGGTCCGGGGTCGAGCCCTCGGGCCTGGGGAGCGGGTCGGTTGGGGTCATCGCCCGATGAATCTACCCGAGAGCGCGGTCGGGCTCCAGCCGCCGAGCTGGACGTCGGGATGCGAGGCTGCAAACGCGCGTACGGCTTCGGGCGGGTGAGCGAACGCAACGAGCATCGCCGGCATGGCCTGGGCGGGCACAATGGCCGACTTGGTGTACGAGCCCCATCCGCCGCGCGTGCAGGCGTAGCAGGTGGGCGCGGTGAACTGCAGGCCCAGCGAGAGCGTGGCATCCGGCCCAAAGCCCGGCACGAGCTCGGTCAGCTCGACGGTGCTGTCGTTGGCGGCAAAGAGATCGTCGTTCTCGTCGGACAGCTCTTCGATGGCTTTCGCGCGCGGGTCGTCGAGCGGTCCGATGTCGTCGGGAAGAGCGATCTTCGAGCCCTCGACGGCATCCCAGAGCGTGACCGCGACGCCCGTGTTGCCGTGCACCCCGCACGTGTTGGCATACGTCGATTCGCGAACGAACAGGTAAGGCCCCACCGACGCGACCAGCTCGACACCGTGCTGATAGTCGGCTGCGCCTTCGACGTTGGTGTCTGGATCGACGACGATCTGCTCGGCGCCGCTCGCGACGTGGACCAGCGTGGCCCGGGTTGCTTCGCCGGGATCGGTTGGCTCGCCGGGCAGCACGCCGCCCTCGTCGTCGTAACGCTCGCAGGGCGTCGTCGCGATCTCACGACCCTCTTGGTGCCACTGCCACGCGCCCGCGCCAGTGGCGACGTAGATACCGTCGCGCGTTTCCACCTCGCGTCCGACGGCGTCCAGGTGGTGCGTCACGGCTTGCCCATCGGCAATTTGACCAGCCAGTTTTTCGCCAACGTTTACTTGAGCGACTTCGATCATTTCGTCAAAGAGCGGATCAAGGCGCAGAACTATGTGCGTTACGTTGACGATT
>JBBSDY010000652.1:0-3217 GCA_038240245.1 Polyangiales bacterium | reverse complement strand
CGACACGGTCGTCAACCTCGGTCAAATGCTCACCGGCAAGGTGAAGCCCGACCTCACCGGCCCCGTCGGCATCGTGCGCGAAACTGCCAAGGCAGCCAAGGGTGGTCTCGCCCGGTTCTTGTGGTTCCTCGGGCTCATCTCGGCTTACCTGGGTGCATTCAACCTCTTCCCCATTCCGGCCCTCGACGGCGGGCGTCTCATGTTCCTCGCGTACGAGGCCACGACGCGACGCCGGCCCGACCCCAAGGTCGAAGCGCAGGTTCACGCCGTCGGCCTCTTCATGATGCTGGCCCTCGTTCTGGTGGTAACCTTCGTCGTCGACATTCCCGGCCGCGGTCACTGACGCTCCCGTCGTGACCGAGGTCCGGCTTTCGGGATACGCGCTGCACGCAGGGGTCGTCACCAGCTTGACGCTGGCGCGCCACGACGGGCCGATCACCTTCGTACGCGGCCACACGCGCGCCGAGCTTGCGAGCCTGCGCGTCGCGCGAACGGACTTTGGCGTCGCGCTCCGTGATGATCACGGGTTCGAGGTCGATCTGGTCGAGCATTTTTTGGCGGCCATCGGGGGCCTCGGGATCGGGACCGAAGTCCTGGCAACGCTCGAGGGCCCCGAGCTGCCCATCCTCGACGGCGGCGCCCGCATCTTCGTCGACGCGCTGGCCCGGCTCGAAATCCCCCGAGCGACCGGGCGTTGGTCCATCCAGAAGGCGGGCAAGATCGAGTGGAAAGATAGCGTCTACGAATTCGACGTTTTCGAGGGCGTCGAAATCGTCGTCGATACCGAGTTCCCTCGTCCCGCGGGGCGCCAGCGAGCGAGCTGGAACGGCGATCCCCGACGGTTCAGGGACGACATCGCCCCGGCACGCACGTTCGGCTTCGCAACGGATGCCGAAGCTCTATGGAGAAACAGCCGTGCGAAGCTCGCGCGTCTCGCTTCGCAGACCCGTGGCCCCGCGAACGACGCCTTCACCAAGGCGGTGCTCGTGCTCGACGAGAACGGAATCAAAAGCGACACGGGAAACCCCGCATCGGTTTTGCCCGACGAGCTGGCCCGCCACAAGCTTCTCGATCTGGTGGGCGATCTCACGCTCCACGGTGGCCCGCCCCGGGGCCGCATCCATGCGCTGCGCCCCGGCCACACCGCCACCCATCGGATCATCGGCGAAGCGATCGCGCTCGGTATACTGTCGCCGCCATGAAGCTTGCCGGGTACGGCACGGCCAGCGCGATCGCCGCGATCGCCAGCGTGTCAGCAGCGGAATCGACCACCGTATCGGCGGCAACGTCGACCGCATCGCCCGTGCAACCTGGCTTGTTGACGGGAGCGCCCGCGAGCGAGACGGATCCTTACGCGCTCCCCGATGCCCCAGCTCCTCCCACCCTTCCCGATCTGACGCACCGGGCGCTCGCCGGCTCGATGGAGAGCACCTTCGCCAGCATCCGCGCCAACGCGCGCCCTGACGGAAGCGAGCCGGGACGCTACTTCGGCTGGACCGAGCGACTCGAGGTCGAGCAGGCCGTCTCGATCCGCAGGTGGTATGTCGGCGTGAGCGAGCAGCTCGCCCTCGGAAAAGCGCTGGATGGCCATTTTCTGATGGTGGCCGGCAATCCCGAGTTGTGGGGACGCGCCCTTTGGGCTTCTCAGGCCGGCCTGGCCTACGGCGGCGGGCTCGGCGCGGTCCTGCCCGCCGTGCATCACGGCGTGGACGGCACCCAGGTCGCCGAAGCGATCCGCGCGCTTCGCCCGTGGGACTACGTCGACTTCGTGAACGACGACTTCATCTTCCGTCCCTTCATCGACGTTCGCGACATCGACGGCAAGGTGATCATCCAGCTTCGTCAGGGCATCGACTGGGATTACTGGAACAGCTCACTTACCAGCCGAACGACTTTCTACATCGGCTACCGACCGAGCGAGCTCTTCGGTCTTGGCCTCGAGGCATGGGAGGTCTACTCGATCCAGGCGCCGTTGCGAAAAGACGACGGAAGCGCCGCGTACGCCGTCAGCCCCAGCGTCCGCTTCATGACCCGCGTGCTGCAACCGGCGGTGAGCGTTCTGGTGCCCCTCGATCGCACGCTCTTCGGCGCCGTCGCCAATTTTTGGGCGGTGCGTCTCTCGGTGCAGGCGGTCTTCGAGCGGCAGTAGCGCTAGAACTCCGCCAAGAGGCCGGCGCTGACGACGTTGGCTTTCTGGTCCTCACCGCGCCACCACGTGTAGTCGAGAATCATGGTGTCGATGGAGAAGACCACCGGATCCACGTGGTAGGCGATCTTACCGCCGATGCCGCGGACCTGTTTGATGACGCTGACCTTGTGGCTGTATTTCATCTCACAGGCAGAATCGGGGCACAGCGAGGGGCCCTTGTCCCAATCGGTCTCGCGCGCATTGCTCGAGCCGTAGGAGGCCGCGATCTCGAAATCGCCCACGCGGTAGTTGGCAATGGCCAGGTAGCCGAAGTGGTTGCGCAACGTCCCCTCGTCGTCGATCGCCGTGTTGCCGAATGCCCAGGCCGTACCCAGGCCTTGGCCCGCCCAGCCAGTGCCGCCGATAGCGAAGCCGGAGAACCTGATCCACGCGCCACCGCCGACACCCCACACCTGCTTCGTGGTATCGGCGGGAATGCCTGGTTCGCCCGTTTGCGGGTTGGGCGCCACCTCGGCCGTGCGACCGATGACCTGCGACAGACCGTTGGCCCAGATGTTGAGCTCGTCGGTACCGGTAAAGGCCTTGTGGTACACCGCTTCGGCCTCGAATCGCGGAAGGGGTGTGCGGTTCCACGAGGTGTCGATCATGGCCGGATCGGCGATGGCCACGTTCAGCTGAAATCCGCCGACGTCGGGCGTGGCGTAACCGATTTGCGCCTGGCGAGCTGGAAACATGGAGCCCGTCCCGGTCTGACCGCAGGTTGCCGCTCCGTTCGAGTCCACGTCGCACGGGTGTCCGACACCCTGCCGGTGCATCAGATACCAGTCCATCCTCATGCCGCCGCGGTTGTAGAGACCCGCGCGTCGGCCTCCCCACAGCATTCCCCAAGAACCTTCGAGTTGCAGCCACTGCTCTCGCCAGTCGACCGACGCGGGGGCGTTGTAGGGCCGCACGCCGCCGGTCAAGCCATTTTGAATGCCCGCCCACAGCGACTGCTGAATGGTCAGCTTGATATCCGGCAAGATCTGCTTGCGAACGTTGAATGTGAGAACCGAGCTCGCAAAACCT
>JBBSDY010000651.1:0-3218 GCA_038240245.1 Polyangiales bacterium | reverse complement strand
GCGCGCTTCGACGTCGTGATCGACATGATCTGTTTTCGCGCCGAAGAGGCAGAAAGCGACGTCCGCGCCTTTGGCGGACGATGCGAGCAGCTCCAGTTTTGCTCGAGCGCCGCTGCCTACGGGGTCAAGATTTCCGACGATGTTCTGGTCGACGAGACATTCACGAGAGAGCCGATCAGCACTTACGGCAAGGGCAAGCTCGCCTGCGAACAGGTTCTTCTGCGCGCCGACGCCGAACGGAAATTTCGCACCACCATCTTTCGGCCGAGCAACACCTACGGCCCGGGGCGTCCCCTGATCGATCAGCTCGAGCTCGATTCGGTGGCATGGAGCCGCGCGCTGAAAGGCCTTCCGGTGCTTTGTGCCGACAGGGCGGTGACGCTCTGGCAGTCGACCCACCGTGACGACTGCGGAAAGGCCTTCGCCTACGGCGCGCTCAATCCCACGACGTACGGAGAGGCGTACAACACGACGCATCATCGCATCTTCACCTGGCGAGACTATTACCGCGAGGCCGGGGTGGCGCTCGGCGTGGCCGTCGAGCTCTTGACCATGCCCGCCGGCTGGATCGTCCAGCAGAGCCCGGCGCGGTTCTCGTTTCTGCGCGACATCAGCCGATTTCACGGCGCCTACTCGTCGGCCAAGGCGAGGCGCGACATCCCCGAGTTTCGCTGCACCATCGACTTTCCCGAGGGCGCTCGCGAAACACTCGACGATCTTCGGCGCCGCAACGCGCTGCGCGACGTCGAAAACGACGACGTCTACCAGAAGATGATCGACCACGCCGTCAAGCTGGGCGCCCGGGTCGAATGACGCTCGAGGTTCGACCTCAGACCATTAGATCGGAAATCGAATCGCTGACCTGGCGGCCCTGCTCGCCACCGCCCTGCCCGAGCTTGTCGAGCTGCACACCGACCGCGCGCACCGCGGTGAGGAGCACTTTGGGCCCATTCATGTTGCTGCCATTCGAATCGCGGTAGTGCGTCCCCGCCTTGAACGAGCCGCCCGCCTTGCCCACGAAAACGAAGGGATGATCCTTGTTGTCGTGGAAGCCGGCAACGCCGTGCTCGGAGGTCCCGAAGATGAGCGTGTTGTCGAGCACGTTGCCGGCGCCCTCGGGCTTGCTGGCCAGCGCGCGCGCCAGGTAGGCGAGGTTCTTCATCTTGAAGCGGGTGATGGTCTGCATCGGACCGCCCTGCGGATCGTCGTGCGTCAGCTGGTGCTCCTCGCGGTTGACGCCCACCTCCCAGTAGAAGGTGCCCGATTGGCCCGCCGAGAACTCGTACGAGAAGACCCGGGTCATGTCGCAGGCGAGCGCCACGGCCAATAGATCGGACATGATCTGGCTCTTCGCTTCTTTCTCTTCGTGTGTTCCGCCGTCGCCGAAGTCGCTCCGCGTGGGGCGGTCGGGATTCTTGCATGAGGTCGTGCCCAACTTCTGTCGATCCTGCAGCGATTTTTCGAGGGAGCGAACCGCCTCGAGGTGTTGCGTGACGCGCTCCCGATCACCCGCGCCGAGCTTGCGCTGCAGGAGCGCGTCGCTGTCGCCCTTGAGCGCGTCGAGCATGCTCTTGTCGAGCGCAGCCGTCGTGGCGATCGCGCCGGTGTCGGTCTGGGGCACTCCGGTCTTGAAGAGGCGATCGAAGAGGGCCTGCGGCGAGGGCTCGTGTCGGTTGTACGTGCTCCCCCCGCGCTTCCACGAGGTGTTGCTCGCATAGGGCCCGGTGCGACAGATTCCGATCTGGATGGCGTCGAACACCGTTTGACCCTTCCAGGCCTCAGAGACGATCGTATCGATGGTGGGCTCGGGCATGTTCTGCCCGCGGTATGTGCCCGGATCCTTGGTGGTGTTGATGCCGAGATCGTGCGAAGCGGACAGCGCATCACCGCGCGCCGGGATGTGCCCCGGGCTCGATTCGGGGTGGTTGATGCCCGTGGCCAGCGTGAGGTACTTGGAGACATCAGTCCAGTCGGCGAAGGATCCCGGAAGAGCCCAACCCGTCCCCGTGCTGCCCGGCGTCCAGGTGCTGTGAACAATGCCACCACCCCAGTAAAAGACGCCAAAACGCTTGGGCAACGGAGCTCCGGCGGCGAGGGCAGTGCCGTTGGTATTGAGCATGATGTCGAGGGCGGGCAGTCCCAGCGAAAGCCCCAGGCCTCCGATGGCTCCGCGCAAGAGGGTGCGACGGTTCAATCTCTGAGGAGTGACGCGACGGTCGCGGGGGTTCGAGCTCATGAAGTCTCCTGGGTGTGCCAACGATCACGCACCGGCGAGGTAACGAAAGCCGGCGCTTGCTACGAGGTCGACGATCAGCGTCTGGATCTTGAAGTCCGCCGAGAGCTTGTCGCCGAGCGCGTCGATGACGCCCGTCTCGCCGTCGGTGACCTCGTGACCGGTGGCGAAGCTGTAGAGCTGTTGAGCCATGCAGTGTGAGGTGAGCGGATCGTCCTTGAGCGCGTCGCCGAGCTCGCGGGCCGTGATGAGCTTCTGGCCGTTGTAGCCACCCGTCGAGTCGATCGGCTGACCATTCTCGGTGTCGCGGTACTGACCGATGCCGTCGAAGTGCTCGAGGGTGAGCCCCAGTGGATCGAACGAGCTGTGGCAGGCCGCGCAGACGGGGTTGGTGCGGTGCTCTTCGAGTAGCTGGCGAATCGTCTTGCCGTCTTTGCTCTTGGCATCGGCGATGAGCGCCGTGTTGACGTTGGGAGGCGGCGGCGGCACTGGCAAGCACAGCATGCGCTCGCGAATCAAGACCCCGCGGCGCGTGGGCGAGGAACGATCGGCGGGCGAGTTGGCGGCGAGGACCGCACCCGAGGTCAGCAGGCCCGACGAGGCGTCGGTCGCGCCCTTGCCGGCGAACAGATCGCGAAAGTCGCCGTTCTTGGTAAAAACGTTGTCATCGACCGCGCTCGAAAAGTCCTTCACGTACTGGTCGAACAGGCCCGGGGTCCAGTTGGGAAAGGTCTCGACGCTCTTGCTCTGGGGACTGAGCTTGGAGATGTTCCAGTTCTCGCTCAAGAAGCGATCGGCCACTGAGCGGGCCTTGGGATCGGCCACCATGCGGCGAGCTTGCGCAGCGAGCCCATCTTGCGTGACGAGCTCGCTTCGCCCCGCAGCGTCGAGCAAAGCCTGGTCCGGCGTCGAGTCCCACAGAAAGAACGAAAGCCGGCTGGCCATCTCGTAGCTGGTGAAACGCTGACCTCCTTGAACGGCATCG
>JBBSDY010000650.1:0-3220 GCA_038240245.1 Polyangiales bacterium | reverse complement strand
CTTTTGGCGATGGGGTTCGTGGGATCAGAAAAGCCGGGACTGCTCGATCAGCTCGCCGTCGAGATCGACACGAGGGGCAATGTAAAAACGACCAATGGCTCTACCACCGTCGAGGGCGTGTTCGCTGCTGGCGATCAGGCTCGCGGCCAGAGCCTGGTCGTGTGGGCCATCGCCGAGGGACGCAAGGTCGCCGAGGTGGTCGACGCTTATGTGATGGGTGAAGGCAAGCGCCGCCTCGCGCTCGTCGGCTAGGCAACTCGGCAGTCGCGGCGGGTTGCCCATAGCAGCCCACATCGACTCACCGTCCATCGACGCTTTCGACGAAAGCATGCGGGATTGCGAAGGGGAATGGGCCTATACTCATGAATGCGTGCAGGTTCGGATGGCGTCGATTCTGGTCTGTCTCGGATGGGCCGTCGGCTGCGCGGTGTACGACGGCTCGCTCGTCGGATCGAATCCTAAGACCGACGCGGGAACGGGCGGCTCTTCGCCAGGCGTTGGTGGATCGAGCGCGGGAGGCGGCTCGGTCGGGGGCGATGACATCGGCGCGGGCGGAAGCGATCCCACCGAGGCGGGTCCCACCGCGACCGGTGGTGGCGGCAGCGCAGGAACGGCGGGCGGCGGGTCGGGCGGAGCCGACGGCGGGGCAGCTGAGGCCGCACCGGCAGGCACCGAGCTCTTGATCGACAGCATGGAGCACGCGGGCGACGGCATCTCGGGCGCTGGCTTTTCTGGTCATTGGTACGTGTTCAACGATCAGACCGACGGCGGCGTCGAAACTCCCTATCCTTTCATGATGACGACGCTCGACGCGGCCAATGCCGCCCTGCCCGCCAGCACCCAGGCCGCCCACGCGACTGGCACCGGTTTCACCGGATTCGGGTGTGGAATGGGCTTCTCGATCAGCGCAGCGGTGGGCCGTTACAACGCCAGCGCGTACACTGGCATCACGTTCTGGGCGCGCGTCGGCACCGGCGCGCAGACGCACATCACTGTCTCGACCTTCGATACGCGCGCCGAAACCGGGTGCGTCAAATGCAACGATCAGCCGCTCACATCGTTCGATGCGACGGCGATCTGGCAGAAGATTCATCTGCCCTTCGCGCAGTTTCGGCAGGCGGGATTCGGCGAGCCACAATTCGGCGTCTTCGATCCCAAGGGCTTTGGTGGCGCGCAATTCTACGTGGGGGGCGGAACGAAGCTCGATGTATGGATCGACGACGTCGCCTTCTATGCGCAATAGGCGGCTTGTTACGCAATAGAGCGGCTTCGAGAGCAGAGAACCGCCACGGCGCCAAGAGCGCCAAGGTTTTTGGTGCGTTCGTCTTTTTTCATACCCAAATACTTGGCGCCTTGGCGGTTCATCCCTTTTTGGAGTGAGCCACAGAGAATAGATCGAGCTGGCCCTTGCGGGGAGGGCGGCGGAAGGTGCTTGCTGCGGTGGCGCCGGTGGAGCACCCTGTGGCCAGCCCGAGGCGACGCGCGGTGCTCTTGAAGAGTTGAGCGATGCTGTCGGCGTAAACGCCTTCGCCTGTTTGGCGCGTGCCGAAACGCGGATCGTTGAGGTTTCCCGAGCGCACCTCGCGGGTGCGAGCGAGAACGCGCTCGGCCCGGAGGGGCATGGTGGCGCGAAGGCGCTCTTCGAAGACTTGCTTCACGCTGCCGGGAAGACGAAGCACGATCATCGCCGCCGAGTATGCGCCGGCGTCGCGGGCCGCCTCGAGGATGGCGCCGATGTCTTCGTCGCCGAGGCCGGGGATGACCGGCGCCACGTTGACCGACACGCGTATGCCGGCGTCGTGCAGACGGCGGACCGTTTTCATTCGGCGCTTGGGCGTTGCCACGTACGGTTCGATGGCGCGCGCGTGCTCTTCGTTCCAAAACGGGATGCTGATCGACACGCCCACCGATGCGTAGGCGTTGAGCGACGTCAGCAGGTCGATGTCGCGCTCGATGAGGGGCGCCTTGGTGATGATGTGAACCGGGTTTTGGTACTCGGCGCAGATCTCGAGGCACGCTCGCGTGAGCCGGTACGATGCTTCGAGGGGCTGGTAGCAGTCGGTGTTGCCGCTGAACATGATGAGATCGCCCGCCCACGATCGCTTTTCGAATGCCTCGCGCAAAAGCTCGGGAGCTCTGGGCTTGATGACGATCTTGCGATCGAAGTCCGTGCCGCTGCCGAAGCTCAGGTACTCGTGCGTGGGGCGGGCATAGCAATAGGCGCAAGCATGACCGCATCCCCGGTAGGGATTGACGCTCCAGGTGAAGCCGAGGTCGGGGCTGTCGTTTTTGGCGAGAATCGAGCGGCTGTGGTCCTCGTAGATCTGCATCGTCTGCGAAGGAGGCTCGCCGAGGTAGTCGATGTTCGTCGAATCCCATGGGTTGGGCGGATTCGCGAGAGGGACGGGACGCACCCGGGTATCATACTGAACGAATGTTCCCGTGCAAGGGCGACGACGCGGCGGGAGCGCACGTCCCCGGACCGCCTCGAGCCCTTCTGCAAGAAAACGGGATAACTCTCCAGCCATCTGGGCTCGAGCGGGTCGATTTGCTCCGGCTAGCAGCGAGGGCCGGGCAAGTCTCACCGGCGCAAGAACAGATTCAAGATCACCGTCAAGACGATCGACAGGACGATGGACGTTGCGATCGGGAAGAAGAAGCGCACCTGGCCAACCTTGAACGACAGATCACCCGGCAGATGCGGCAAGAGGCCTTTTCCCGCGACCAGCAACAGCACGCCGGCGACGGAAAGCCCGAGCCCCAAGTAGAGGATGATCCTGCCGAGCGCCGAAAGATCCATCACGCCTTTTTTGTCGACCCCGCGGTCCCTTGCGCAAGGTTCGTACTCGGGCCCTTCAGAAACGCAAGCCCCGGTGCTCGTGCTAGGATCCGCATTGCCCGATGAGCCTCAAGATCGACCAGGATCATTCGCGATTTCGCAACATCGTTCGCGGCAAGATTCGGCAAAACCTCAGAAAGTACATCTCCCACGGCGAGCTCATCGGCCGAAAGGGCAAGGATCTGGTCTCGGTGCCCATCCCCCAGATCGACATCCCCCGGTTTCGGTTTGGTGACAAGCAGCGCGGGGGGGTAGGCCAGGGCGACGGAGAGGTGGGCGATCCCGTTGGTGCCGACGATGGGCAAGAGGACGGTCAGGGCAAGGCGGGACAAGACGCCGGCGAGCACGTGCTCGAGGTCGATGTCACCCTCGACGAGCTCG
>JBBSDY010000649.1:0-3222 GCA_038240245.1 Polyangiales bacterium | reverse complement strand
CGGAATATTACGGCCGTCTCCATGGTAAACGCTCCGCTATGTCGGACGTCCGTGCATTGAATGAGCTGGTCGCGAAGGAGAGCGCCTTCGTCGACAAAGTCGTGAACGAGGTTGGCCGCGTCATCGTCGGCCAGAGCTACATGATCGAGCGCATCCTGATTGGTCTGCTCACCGGAGGCCACGTGCTGCTCGAGGGAGTGCCCGGTCTTGCCAAGACGCTCACCGTGCGCACCCTCTGCGATTCGATCCACGCCCAGTTCGCACGCGTGCAGTTCACGCCGGATCTGCTGCCCGCCGACTTGATTGGCACCGTCATCTACAACCAGACGCGCGGCGAGTTCACCCAGAAGCTCGGTCCCATCTTCGCGAACCTCGTGCTCGCCGATGAGATCAACCGCGCTCCCGCCAAGGTGCAGAGCGCGCTGCTCGAGGCCATGCAGGAGCGGCAGGTGACGATCGGAGAAAAGAGCTACCCCCTGCCCGATCCGTTCGTGGTCATGGCCACGCAAAACCCCATCGAGCAAGAGGGCACGTACCCGCTTCCCGAGGCGCAGATCGATCGCTTCATGTTGATGGTGAAGGTCGGCTACCCCAGCAAGGCCGAAGAACGACAGATCATGGATCGCATGACCGGACCGCTCTCCGTCAAGGCCGAACCGGTGGTCACGCCGCAAGAGCTCGTCGGCGCCCGCAAGGTCGTGCGCGACGTCTATCTCGACGATCGCGTGAAGGACTACATCGTCGAGGTGGTGTTCGCCAGCCGCGAGCCCGAGCGACGTGGCATGAAAGAGCTGTCCAGCCTCATCGAATACGGCGCCAGCCCTCGAGCATCGATCGCCCTCGCCCTGGCGGCGCGCGCACACGCCTTTTTGCGGCACCGCGGCTACGTTACACCCGAGGACGTGAAGGCGGTGGGGCCCGACGTGCTGCGCCACCGTCTGGTGCTCAGCTATGAGGCCGAGGCCGAAGAGGTGACCGCCGAGCAAATCGTCAAGCGCTTGTTCGAGGTGGTCGAGGTTCCCTGAGGCCATGATTCCCAAAGAGCTCATCAAAGCTCTCCGCACCATCGAGATTCACACCTCCCGGCTCGCCAACCAGCAGCTGGCGGGAACGTACACCTCCGTCTTCAAGGGACAGGGGCTCGCCTTTCGCGAGGTGCGCCAGTACCAGCCCGGTGACGACATCCGGACCATCGACTGGAACGTGTCGGCGCGCATGAACGACACCTACGTCAAGGTCTTCGTCGAAGAGCGTGAGATGACGGTGATGCTCGCCGTCGATCTTTCGGCCAGCCAGCACTTTGGAACCAAACGGGCCAGCAAGGCCCGCGTCGCGGCCGAGATCTCGGCGCTGTGCGCCTTCAGCGCGATCAAGAACAACGACCGCGTGGGCCTCATCCTGGGGACCGATCACATCGAAAAGATCGTACCCCCCAAAAAAGGCGACAAGCACGTGATGCGCGTGGTGCGCGAGATCCTCGGCTTCGAGCCCGAGAACACCGGGACGGACCTCAAGCTGCTTCTCGAGACGCTCTCCAAGGTGGCCCGCCGGCGCAGTGTGGCCTTCGTGATCAGCGATTTTTTTGCTCGCGGGTTCGAGCGGGCGCTCGCCCTCGCCGCGGCCAAGCACGACGTGATCCCGGTGATGCTCGTCGATCCCCGCGAAGAGACCTTGCCCGACGTCGGTCTCGCCACCTTCGAAGACTGGGAGACGGGCGAGCACGTGGTGGTCGACACCGGCGACAAGCGAGTTCGGCAGCACTACGAGAAAACGATGCGCCGCGTGCGCGCCGAGCGATCGGCGCTCTTCAAGAAGCTCGCCCTGGACGAGTGCGTGGTGCGCACCGATCGCCCGTTCGTCGAGCCGCTCCGTCAGCTCTTCGCCCGAAGAGCCAAGCGCATCCGGTCGAGGTAGGAAGATGACGCGCTCGCCTCTCTTGCTCGTCCTTGCGACCCTTGCCTTGTCGATGCCCGCGTCCGCCGGTCCGAAAACGTCGTCGAGCGCGACCCCCAAAGCGTCGTCGAGCGCGACCCCGGTCCCTTTGCCGTCCGCCACTGCCCCAGTGGCCGAAGACAAGAGCTGGTCGACCTGCACCGAGCACGTGCCACCCGGAGCGACCCGCCCCGCCATGAAAGAGCAGTTTCCCCGCCATGCCACGAGCGGCTACGCCGCCTTGCTCGAGGTGACCGTCGAGCACGGCAAGGGCGAGACGGTTCTCCCCCAGGGATTTCAAACACAGGCCAGCAGCGCCGCCTCACGCGAGCTCGAGGCGGCCGGCTTCGTGTTCCCCGAGATCGACGGCGGCGCTGCCCCCACGCTCGCCGTTTCCCCCAACGCGAACGGCGCGACGACCAAGGTCACCGTTCCCGTCTTGCTTCTGCCCAAGACGCCGGGCAGGAGCAGGATGACACTGCCCCCCGTGCCCATCGCGCTTTCCCGGGCCAGCGGCGAGCTTCTGACCCTCTGCACCGCGCCCCACGAAGTCATCGTCGAGGATCCGACGTCGTCGACGCCCGACGCCCGGCCGCGCGCCAATCCCGCGCCGCGCCAGCAGCTCGAAGAGTGGACCCTCGCCAAACAGCTCACCATCGGCGCCGCCGTCGGATGCGTGCTCGCGGCCGCCCTCGCGCTGCTGGCGATGTGGTGGACGAAGAGGCCGCGGCCGGTTCCGCCTCCTCCTCCCCCGCGGCCGCCGTGGGAGGTCGCGTTCGAAGAGCTCTTCGCCGTGCGACACGCAGGTCTCGCCCGGGAAGCGCGTTTCGCCGAGCACTACGACCGCGTCTCGGATGCCGTGCGCAAGTACCTGGGAGGGCGGTATGGGTTCGACGGTCTCGAAACCACGACCCGCGAGATGACCTCCATCTTGAAGCGCGTGGAGCCGCCCGTCGTCGAACTGACCACCATCTTGCAGTTTCTCGATGAATGCGATCTCGTCAAGTTCGCGCGCTTCACGCCGTCCGACGAGGACTGCACGCGCGTCCTCGATCAGGGTGAGCGCATCGTCCACATCACCATTCCACCCACCGTCGTCGTGCCGCCCACCCTTGCGCGCCCAACGGTGGCCGCGTCAGGAGGCTCGAGCTCATGACGCGCGCCGCACGAGCCGGGCTCCTGGTTCTGTTCACGTTCGTCGTGGGGGTGGCTGCCGTGGCCTATCCGCTCTTCGATCGCCAGTGGGAGTGGACCGGCGTGACCTGGCAATATCCGAAGCTGCTTTTTCTG
>JBBSDY010000648.1:0-3222 GCA_038240245.1 Polyangiales bacterium | reverse complement strand
GGTGCTTCGCGGCCGGGCTTGTCGGATTTTCGACGAGCGTCATCAGCCAGCGTGAGCGCGATATCGAGGGCGTCCCGCAGCTCGGCCATGTCGCGGTACCTTTCCCCGGGATCCTTGGCCAGGCACTTGAGGACGACCTCGGCTACCTCGGGCGGGGCGCCTTGCGGCATCGCGGGGCGACGGCTGCGATGCGATTCGCGAACCTCCGCGGCGCTGCCCCAGAACGGTGGGGCTCCACTGACGAGCTCATAGAGAACGACACCCACCGCGTAGATGTCCGATCGCGCGTCGACGGTACCCTTGGAACCGCATTGCTCGGGCGACATGTACTCCGGCGTGCCGGCGCCGACGGTTTCGCTCTTTGTCTCTCTTGTGTCGACCCCCACGATGGGAGCCTGGGCCAGAGGGTAAGCCGTGCCAAAGTCGATCAAGCGCAGTCCGTCGTTGCGTTCGACGAAAATGTTGTCGGGCTTGAGATCGCCGTGACCCCAGCCGCGCCGATGAACTTCCTCGAGCAACACCATGAGCTTGCGCGCCAGAGGCCGAAACACGCCAAGCGCAAGCGCGGCGCCGCTATCCTCGACCACCTCGGCCAGCGTGCGCCCCTGCAGACGCTCCATCACGCAGAACCCCTGTCCGTCCGATTCGCCAGCGCCATAGACGGC
This sequence comes from Polyangiales bacterium, assembly GCA_038240245.1. Taxonomy (GTDB): domain Bacteria; phylum Myxococcota_A; class Polyangia; order Polyangiales; family Polyangiaceae; genus DASWDH01. The sequence goes on along the minus strand of JBBSDY010000648.1, from coordinate 2,557 downwards.
TGGCACCAACGTGGGGCCAAGCTCGATGAGCACCGCAATTTCGTGGTCGAGCCTGAGCCGCGCCTCGCGCGGCTCGCGATGGCACATCTTCACGGCGACGCCTTGGCCGTCCTTCGTTCGCCGGGCCGAGAACACGGCGCCGAATCCGCCGAGCCCGAGGCAGGTCCCGAGCTCGTAACCGGCGATCACGGGGGGCGACAACGCGCGCGGGACCTCGGCGCGAAAGACAGCAACATCCAAACCGTCGCGCGGACATCGCGTGGCCGAGAGAGCAAGACGCAGCCCGCAGCGAACGCAGCGGACCATGGCTACCGCGGCTCGGCCGGCGTCCTCAGGTCGGCAAGAGCATTCGCCACGCCTTGCGGCGGGCTCATGTTGGCGCGGGCATAGGCACCCTCGACCCACCGCGCCCAACCTGGGTTGTGCTCGAGATGATAAAGCGCGATGGCCGCCTCGCACAGTGCCTGCAGGTGCTCGGTGTCGACGTTTTGGGTCTCGGCCATGCGCGTATCGAGGGTGCTCATCGCGTGTTGCAGAATGCGGGCGGCCTCTTCCTGAGGACCGTCACGCAGCGTCTTCTTGAGTAGATCGACGAGCATGTCGAGCGCCCAGCTCTTCAACGTGGTGTCATCGTAGACGCCCGAACGGGTGATTTCGGTCATGAAGTCGCTCGAGCCACAGTGGGGGCACGCGCCGGCCTCTTGCGGATAGACGCCTTCGCAGTCGACGCAATAGATGAGCGATCCGGTGCGCCGCCCGGTCTCGGCCGCGTCGGGCTCCACCTCCTTGAATACCAGCTCGTTCTTCCCGACCCGGATGCGGTCACCATCGTGGAGCACGTGGGTGCCCTTGACGGGTTGCCCATTGATGCGCATTCCGTTGCGGCTGCTGAGATCCTCGAGCACCACCTGTTCGTCGGTGACCCGGATCAACACGTGTCGCCTCGAGACGAGCGGATCGAAGATGGTGATGCTGCAGGCCTCGCCTCGTCCGATGACCGTTTCGCCGTGAGGCAGTTCGAATTCCTGCATCAAGAAGCGCAACCGGTACCGCGCCGCGACCCGATGAGACGAGGTAGAGGTCATCGGTCCTCGTCCTTGGCATTCGATTCGTGGGATCGGAGGCCGTGCTTCCAGAGGAGCCGGTAAAAGTGGATGCGATCGATGCCCGCGGCGCGAGCAGCACCGCTCACGTTGTTGTTGTGACGCGCGAGCAAGCCTTCCAGGTAGCGGCGCTCGAACTTTGCCACGGCGATCTCGCGGGCAACTCGGAGGGGCTGGGTCAGATCGGGGGCCTCGGGCGCCACCTCGATGGGCGCAGGGGCGGCTGGCGGCGCGGTGTCGGCGCCGGGTGGCGTGCTCATGTCACCGAGCGCCACGCACCGCTCGAGGTAGTTGCTGAGCTGGCGGATGTTGCCTGGCCAGCGGTAGCGAGCGAGAACGGCCAGAAACTCGGGCGAGCGAAGGGCGTCGATCTCGGGGCAGCTCGCCGCGCCCAGTCGCTCCAGAATGTGATCCACCAGCATGGGCAAATCCGACACCCGCTCGCGCAGCGGCGGCAAACGGACCTGGATGACCGCCAGTCTGTAGTAGAGATCCGATCGAAAGCGGTTCGCGGCTACCTCGGCCTTGAGGTTTCGGTTGGTGGCCGCGATGACGCGAACGTCGACCCGTGTGTAGGCGGTGCTGCCGACGCGCTTGATCTGGTGGCGTTCGATGGCCCGCAAGATCTTGGGCTGGAGGTCGAGACTGAGCTCGCCGATCTCGTCGAGGAAGATTGTACCCCCTGACGCGGCCTCGAAGGCTCCCGCTCGCGCCGAGGACGCTCCGGTAAACGAGCCGCGCTCGTGACCGAACAGCTCGCTCTCGAGGAGCTGCGAGGGGATGGCGCCGCAGTCCACGATCCCGAATGGTCCGTCGCGGCGCCGGCTCTGGCTGTGAATGGCGTCGGACGAGGCCTCTTTGCCGGTCCCTGTCTCGCCTTCGATGAGCACGGTCGCCTCACTGGCGGCAGCCCGCTTGAGGAGGGCGAAGAGGGCCCGCATGGGAGCCGATCGGCCCACCATGCCACCGAACTGGATCGGTTCGGCCATGAAGCTCCGGCGCACCGGAGGCGGTGGCTCGAAATCGCCCGGGCGTTCGGAATCCGGCGACGCGGGAGCCATGCTGACTTTGCGCGCGGCTCGCATCGAGCGCGAGGATCGAGAAGAGGTGGACACGCACGGATGTACGGTCTTTCTGCCGAACCCTTGAATCTGAGCTACGTAATGCCGGGGGCGGTGTTCTCGAAGGCGTCGTTGACGAAAACATCGCTGACCGGGTGCGGTGCGGCCCACTGCTCGATGGCCAGCAGAGGACCTCCCACGACCTGAACGCGCCCCTCGACCTTTCGGACGATCGCCGCGTGCGCACGCACCGAGATGTTCACATGAAGTCGCGGGTCGGGCGAGACCCGGCCCGCGAGCTGCCGGTGGATGTCTTCGGCGATCGCGATGGCCTCGGCTCGATCCACCTCTTGTGGGCGATCGGCGATGGCGCGCACGGCGAGGATGGCATTC
>JBBSDY010000647.1:0-3234 GCA_038240245.1 Polyangiales bacterium | reverse complement strand
GTGGGTGTGATCTTGCCCCAGTTCTCGCCCAGGGTTCCCCCGATGTACTGGGCGACCGAGCTGCTGAGGAGCCACACGCCCATGAAAAGCGAGGCAAAGCGCGCGGGGGCCAGCTTGGTCACCATCGAGAGCCCCACCGGCGAGAGGCAGAGCTCCCCGAGCGTTGCCAACAAGTAGCTGAGAAAGAGCCAGAAACCGCTCGCCCGCGCCCCGTTGCTCTTCTCGGCCAGCGCCTCGAGGGCGCCCGTATAGGAGGGAGGCGTCAGGCGATGCAAGAGTTGCTTCTTGGTGGCTGCGTCGGCCGAGGGCAAGCTGTCGAGCTCAGTCTTGTAAGTTGGCGGCGCGATCGCTTCGAGAGCCTCGGTCACGACGAAGGGAGCAAGCACGCCGCGAACGACGAGCTCGTGCGACCCGGCATCGTAGCGCAAGCGGCCCGCGTCGAGGCTTTCGAGGGAGACGCCCTCGGGAAGCGCAGCGAGGGCGACGCGCGTGGTGCCCTGGTTTTCGGCCTGCCCCGCGGCGACCATGGCGCCGAACGACAGCGCCATCAGCAACATGGCAACGAACATCTTGGCCGGCGTCGAAGGCTCGAGCCCCCGGCCCGCAAGCGCAACCCAGAGAATGGCGAAGAGCGGAGCCAGACAGACGATGAGCGTGGGATTGACGAACTGCCACCATTCGGCCGGATACTCGAAGCCGCCGATGTGCAGATCGGTATGAACGTCGGCCCAGATGTTGAGGGCGTTGCCTGCCTGCTCGAACGCCATCCAGAAGAGGACGGTGAAGGCGAAGAGGACGAAGATCACGGTGCTCTTGTCACGCGCCGCGCCTCGGATCTTGAGAAGCAAGAGTCCCATCGAGAGCGCGACCAGCGAAAACGCGGTCAGCATCAAGACATCGCGGAAAGCCGAGCGGCGACCGACCAGCTCGATGGCTTCGCGGATGGGAAGCACGATGCCCACCGTGATGAGCAGCCAGGGAACCGCGCTGGCCAGGACTCCCGCGAAGCCAGCGTGCCCGGCCTTGGTGTCGTCTTCCGTTGTATCGGGCGCCTTTTTCGCCGACGATGATCCTGGGGCATCGTCGTCTCGGCTAGCGATCCCCATCGAGTTGCCGGCCGCTTCGACGTCGTCGCGTATGCGCTTCTGCCCGAGAAGAAAGGTGACCAGGCCGATCACCATGCCGACGCCGGCGGCCCCGAAGCCGTAGTGAAAACCAAATCGCTGGCGCAGCCAACCACACGCCAGAGGTGAAATCGCAGCCCCGAGGTTGATCCCCACGTAGAAGATCGTAAAGGCGCCGTTGCGACGGGGATCATCTTGCCGGTACATGCGGCCGACGAGCGTCGAGATGTTGGGCTTGAAGAAGCCGTTGCCGGCGATGAGAAAACCGAGGGCCGCATAGAGCGCGGCCAGCGACGGAAAGGCCATCAAGAAATGGCCGATGGCCATCAAGACACCACCGGCGATGATCGACGCGCGCAGGCCGAGGTAGCGGTCGGCGAGCAAACCGCCGAGAAGAGGCGTCAGGTAGACGAGGCTCGTGTACCATTTGTAGACGGAAGACGAGTCGGACGGCTGCCACCCGAGCTCTTTGATGAGGTAAAGAACGAGAAGTGCCCGCATCCCGTAGTAGCTGAAGCGCTCCCACATCTCGGTCGCGAAGAGGAGGTAGAGGCCCTTCGGGTGGCGGTTATGGGCCATGTCGGGGGTGGCCGAAATCGCGACGTCGCTCATGGGGCCTCGACTCTACTACGTGTCGCGCGCTGGCGGCCGCCACTCTTCGCGCCAGAATCGCCGGAGTCGGCCCACGGAATGACAGGGTAATTCGCTGGTACGGCGCTCGCAGCGCTCTCGGTCAAGACCGATGGTATCTTGCCCCGCCCACGTGCTCAGCGCTCCCGATCCGCCGACCTCCGATCTCGACCAGGTTTTGAGAGAGCGTTTTCGGCTGCCCGCATTTTACGCCTGGCAGCGCGAGGCAATCGACGCGCTACTCGAGGGGCAAGGCCGGGTGCTGCTCATCGCGCCCACGGGGGGCGGCAAATCGCTCTGCTACCAGCTTCCCGCGGTCGTTCTGCCGGGCACGACGGTCGTCATCTCGCCGCTCATTGCTCTCATGGAAGACCAGGTGCGCGGTCTGGCCGCGCGCGGCATTCCGGCAACGTTCCTGGCGTCCTCGCTCGACATCGAAGAGCGAAAACGCCGCCTGCGCGGTCTTCGCGCCGGACAATACAAGATCGTCTACGCCGCGCCCGAGCGTCTGGCCTTCGAAGGATTTGCCGAGCTCATCGGAGACATCGAGCTGTCGCTTCTGGCGGTCGACGAGGCGCACTGCATCGTGCAATGGGGGCACGACTTTCGCCCCGACTACTTGCGCATCGGTACGCTCATCGATCGTTTGCATCCCAAGCGCGTCATCGCTTGCACGGCCACCGCCACGCCCGGCTCCCAACGCGAGATCCTGGCGCGCCTGCGGCTCGAGGGCCCGCGCACCAAGGTCATCCTGCGCGGTTTTGCCCGGCCCAACCTCGAGCTCGAGGTGCGCGAGGTCGACGGCTCGAAAGACGCCATCGACCAAACCGACGACGCCCTCACGCGCGCCCTGCGCGGCCCCGGTGGCCCGGGCGGCGCCATCGTCTACACCGCCACGCGCCGTGCCGCCGAGAACATCGCCGAGCAGCTCGGCCGTCGCAGATGGAAGACGCGCGCCTACCATGCCGGACTTCCTTCCGAAGAGCGCAGCGCCGTACAAGAGGCGTTCTCCGACAAGAGCTTGCCGGTGGTCGTCGCCACCAACGCCTTCGGCATGGGCATCGATCGATCCGATGTGCGCGCGGTCATCCACGCCCAGCCGCCCGCTTCCATCGAGAGCTACTACCAGGAGGTCGGCCGCGGTGGACGCGATGGCGCGCCGGCGCTCGGCCTGCTGATGCTCGCACCGGGTGACGTCCCACTGCGCCGCCGCCTTTGCGAGCTCGGCGGCGATGGCAGCCCGGCCGGCAATGCGCAAATCGAACGCACGTGGTCGCTCTTTCGCGAGCTCTTGCGCTATGTCGACGCCGCGACGTGCCGGCACGACTTCATCCTTCGCTACTTCGGCGACGAAGCCGAGTCGCTCGGTGGTTGCGGGCATTGCGACGTGTGCCGCATGGTCGAGCACACGCTGCGCGACGATCCCGAGGTGCTCGAGCGCGACGCGGTCATCGTGCGCAAGGCGCTCTCGGCGGTGGCG
>JBBSDY010000646.1:0-3239 GCA_038240245.1 Polyangiales bacterium | reverse complement strand
GTTCAGGGCTGACCTCTACTACCGGCTGGCGGTGATTCAAGTGCGCATGCCCTCGCTGCGCGAGCGACAAGAAGACTTGCCCGCCCTCGTCGCGGCGCTCGCCGCGGGCATTGTCACCGATCTGGGCCTCGATACTGCCGTCGTCCCCGATGCGCGTCTTCTTGCGACCCTCGCCCGACAAAGCTGGCCCGGCAACGTTCGCGAGCTTCGCAACTACCTCGAGCGTCTCATCATCCTGCAATCGCCGCTGGCCATGGAAAGCTTCGAAGCCTGGCAGGTGCCCGCGGGTACCGATCCTTACGACGAATCGGTTGGCGGCTCGATGTCCGAAGCCTTTCGTCACCCAGCCTTCGACGAGCTGGAGAAGCTACCCCTGCGCGTGGCGAAGGCCGATCTGGCGGCGCTGTTCGAGCGGCGCTACGTCGAGCACCTTCTGCGCGCGACAGGCGGCAACATCGCCGAGGCGGCCCGAAGAGCGGGCGTCGATCGGGCCACGCTGTTTCGCTCGGTCCGCCGGTACCAGCTGGTGGCCAAGCCCAAGAGCTCGCCCTAGTCGATCCCAAGTCATTTGACCGCATAGCCGCCATCACCCTGGGGCACGTACCACGTGGCGGCGCCGACCAGATCGCCCACCGCGGCGAGATCGATACCCATGCCGACGTAACCGAAGTGTGTTTTGCGGTCTGTCTCGTATCCGTAGAAGGTGGACACTTGCAAAAGACGTCCGAGGCCAAACATCGGCCCGAAAGCAAGGCGCGCGCCATGTCCCCGCACGAGGTACGTTGCCTCGGCAGCTGCCTTGACGGGAATGAAGTTGATGATCGGAACAATCAGTCCACTGAGCCGCCCTCCGACGCCCACATCCCAGTCGGGGTTTCGATAGTCGAACTGTCCCACCGCGCTGATGGCGAAGCGACCCAACAACGTGCCGGGGTAACCGAGCATGGCGCCGGGAAGAAGCGCCACGCTGGCCTTGTAGACAGGCCCAGCGCGTTCGGGTGTCCAGGCGGCAGCATGCCCTGCCTCGAGCGGAAGGATGAAGAGAGTGGCCGGATTGTTGTCATCCGCCTTGGCCGAGCGCGACGCGAAGAGAGCGATCAGACTCAAACCGAGGGTTGCCCAGGCCTGCGCGAGGCGACGGGTGACGATGGCGGTGGAAGCTCTCTTCATGGCTTTCTGTAGGGCTCCGGAATGTCGGTATCGATGACGTGCGCGCCGATGGCCTCTGCCGCCTGCCGCGCCTGGCTGTAAACGACTTGATCGTGCAGCTTGAGACCCTGGGTCGAGAAAAACTGCACGAAGCCCGGGTCTTGCTCCTGGTACTCGAAAATCTGCGTCAAACGCGAGTGACCTTCCGACAGTGCATGGACGACGAACGTCGAGCTGCCGGCGATGGGCGAGCCCTCGAGGTAGCGGTAGGTCATGCGGCAATCTTCGCCACTGGGTGGCTCGAGATTGAGCTCGCTAATCTCGCCATAATCGCTCGTCAGTTGGTTCTCGAAGGCGCGCAGCACGGGCTCCCAGAACGGGCCACGAAGCTGCAACAGATCCTCGAGCGCATAGCGCCCCTGAAAGCGCTGATGCAAGACGAAAGGCTTGCCACTCTGGTCGACGGGACGCATGACGTGGATGAGACCGAAGTGCTTGTTGGGATCGATCATCGTGCCGTGAAAGCCCGCGGCGACTCGGCGCACGTCGGCATCGATGTCGATCGAGTGCACGTCACGCTTGATCGTGATCTCGGAGTTGGGTAAGAGCGGCAGGATGGGCCGAGCATTCAGTCTCTGCTCCCAGAGTCGCTGTCGCTCGGCGGCGGAGCGTGGCGAATAGCAAGACGAGCACAACGCGATCACCGCCAGGGCAATGCACAACGGCCTCATGGACACCTCGGGGCATCGGCGTCAATGTCGTCAGGCGCGAGACGAACGGCGGTCAACACGCCCGCGTCGCGGGTCTCGGTGTGGTAGCTGCCGCTCTTGATGCCGGCAATGACGACCGAATAGGCGTGGTTGCCATACAGTCGCAAAGGGCGATCGTCCTGCGGCGGCACGCTGGCGAAGAGGCGCCCTTTGCCGCGCTCGTGCCACCCCGCGCCGCAATGAGGAGCGTCCTCGGTCCATTCGAAGCGCATGAGATTGTCGTCGACCCATCCATGAATCGTTCCCGTCACCTCGCAGCCGCACGAGTGGTAGTGAAAGTCGCCTCGTCTCTCGGATCTGTCGCCGATGACGAGACTCACGATCCCGAGCTGAGGCGACAGGTAAGTCCCGGTGAAGGCGAGCTCGCGGTTGCGGCTCGCGGGCATGAACGCCGGCCGGGACGATGGATCGCGGGCAACGTGGCGTAGCTCGATCGATTGACCCGACGAGACGTCGACGCCATGGAATGTCGGCGTCGTGCTGCACGCCAGCGCGCCGGTCGCGACCAAGCTGATGGCGAAACGGTGCGTCATGGTCCGTTGCCGTGGGTCAGGCCGAACAGGACGTCGCCAATCTCGCTGGTGGGCATCAGATGACGCCCGGCCGATCGTGCATCGGGTTCGAGGCTCGGCATCTGACCCAGCACGCGACCCCATGGTCGACATCCGCCGAGCACGAGAATGACCGACGCGTGGCCATCGTCGGTTCCGCAGAGGCGGGTCTCGCCGATGCTTCGTCCGAGCTCTGTGACGACCACGACGAGCGTTCGTCGCATGCGTGCGCCCATCGACGAGCGAAACTCCACGAGCGCGGAGGCGAGCTCGGCCAGGCTATCCGCCAAGTACCCCCGCGATCCATCGCCCTGCCCTGCGTGGGTGTCCCAACCGGGAGCGTCAACCACGGCGGCCACGTGGTGTTCCTTGCCGGTGTTCTGCGCGATCTGCCCCAGTTGACCGCGAAGCGAGCCCGGCCGCCGAACCGGGCGTGCGCCATCGAGCGCACGGACCATCGCCAGATCGAGGGCTCGCCGGGCGACGCAGTGAGAGTGGATGAGCTCGCCGAACCCGACGCCCACCACGATTCCCATCTCCCCCTGATCGTAAAGCCGCTTCAGCCGATCGAGGCTAGGGTGAAGTCCGAAGGTCCCGTCGAGATCGAGCGCAGCTCCCGCACCAGGCCCCGGCGGTCGGACGGCGGTGCGGGGACGGGCTTCATAGTAGTGAGGATTGGTATGGGGAACTACCAGACTGAGCCCATCGGCTCCGCCGTCGAGGCAGACGAAGACGACGGACCCGTCAACGATGCCGCTCGAGGCTCCGG
>JBBSDY010000645.1:0-3241 GCA_038240245.1 Polyangiales bacterium | reverse complement strand
GATCACGGGTAGCGGTCGAGCTGGCACAGCCTTGTTCGTCACATCCACCTCGTCAGGGACGCCTGAGATGACGTCCCGACGGATCATCCGGAACTGATACGCCGCCGGTGCCATTCCAGTGGGACCACCCGTGGGATGCACCTTTACGGGGCGACGTCGATGAAGACTTTCATGGCCCGGTCGCGCGCTTCGTCGAGATACTCGTAGGCGCGGTGATAGTCTTCGAGGGGAAAGTGGGCCGACATGAGCGGTGCGATGGTCACCTTGCGTGTCGCGATGAGGTCGACGGCGCGCAGGTAGTCGCGGCGCTGGTACATGAGCGTGCCGCGAAGGTTGAGCTCCCGGTCCTGGACCAGACCCAGATCGACGCGGGGCCGCTGGCCGAAAACCCCCACCACGACCAGCGTTCCGCCCTTCTGAATGCTCTCGATGGCGGCGGTGATCGTCGGCTCGACGCCGACGCACTCGAAGGCCACGTCGAACCCGGCTGACCCGAAGGCCCGCCGCGATGCGTCGGGGAGCTTTTCGGTGCCGGCGTCGGACGTGAGGTCGATACCGCACCGGTTCGCGAGGTCGAGGCGTAGCGCGCTGAGATCGGTCAAGAGCACCCGCGCGCCCTCGCTCCTGGCGACCTGGGCGACCAGGTTGCCGATGGGCCCGCCACCGATGACGGCGACGTTGCGCCCTTCGAGGTTGCCCGCCCGCGCAACGGCGTGGATGGCCACCGAAAGGGGCTCGACGAGCGCACCCTCGTCGAAGGTGAACGAGTCCGGAAGCTCGACCACCTTCGAGGCCGAGGTGGTCCACAGCTCCTGGGCGCACCCGGGAGCTTGAAAGCCTTGCACCTTGAGTGAGTCGCAGATGTGCTCGTCGCCGCGCCGACAGGGCGCGCACAACCCACAGACAATCTGGGGAAGCGAGGTCACCTTGGCGCCGAGGCGCAAGCCCGCCACGTCGCGCCCGAGCGACTCGACGGTAGCGGAGTATTCGTGTCCTTGAATGACCGGGTAGGTCGTATACGGATGACGCCCGTGGTTGACGTGAACATCCGAGCCGCACACTCCGATGCGTTGCACGCGCAGAAGAGCTTCGCCAGCTGCGGGGACGGGAGGCGCCGCGTCGCGGATCTCGATTGTACCCGGGGCGATCATCACCGCCTGCTTCACGTCATCACCCCACGCTCTTCAGCCAGCCGCCGTCGATGAAATAGGTCGAGCCAGTGCAGTAGCTCGACCGCGCCGAACAGAGGTACACGAACAGATCGGCCACCTCTTCGGGGGACGCGAATCGTCCGATGGGTGCATTGTCCTTGGCGATCTTGTCGAGGTGCTGCTGCCAGGTGATGTCCTTGCCCTGGGTGAGCTCCTTGGCCGTCTTGATCCAGTCGCGGGTGAGCACAAGGCCGGGGTTGACGCAGTTGACGCGAATGTTGTCGCCGATGAGCTCGTCGGAAAGGCATTTGGAGAACATCATGAGCGCGGCCTTCGTCACGTTGTAGATGGGCTCGTAGCCGAGAGGCTGCTTGGCGCAGATCGATGCGTTGTGCAAAATGACGCCGCCACCACGCTTCTTCATCGATGGAGCCAGCGAGCGCGCCAGCCGCACCGCCGCCATCACCTGCAGGTCCCAGTAGTACTGCCACTTGTCGTCGGTGGAGTTGAGGACGGTTTCGTTGCTGCCCGTTCCGGCGTTGTTGATGATGATGTCGACGCCGCCGAAGGCGCGCTCCGTTTCGCTGACCAGGTGGGCGATTCCATCGGCTCGGCTGACATCGCCGGAGACGGTAGCGACCTTCACGCCGTGCTTGTCGGCGACTGCCTTCGCCGCGGCCGCGAGAGTGGCCTCGTTGCGCGCCGACAGCACGATACCGACGCCTTCTGCGGCCAGGCCGTGCGCAATCGCGAGACCGATTCCGTCGCTGCCTCCGGTGATGAGTGCAACCTTGCCTTTGAGCTCGAGATCCATGGCCCCCTCATGCTTGACCTGTCCCGCGTCGTCAAGCGGGGGGCGCTAGGGATCCACCACGGCGGCGTCGAAGTCCCACGCCGGCTGCCACGTCTTGTAGTCGTCGAGCCCGTGCGAGGGCTCGTCGCCGTACCACGAATAGCCGGTGCGCCTCTCGTTCTCGATCTCGGCGAGGCTGTATTTCTTGATGCCGTCGCGTCCGCAGAAGAAGGGCACATTGGTTCCAATCTCATAGAAGCGCGCCCACAGGGGCTTGGCCGTCGGATCGGGTACGACGACGACGTCTTTGCCCGTCGTCTGCGTGACATCGACAATCTCGTGCACCTTGATGCCGTCGATCTGGACGAGAGAAAACCACTTTCGCGCTCCTTCGATGGCGTCGACGACCTCGGCGCTCGGATGCTCGATCGTCATCAAGAACTCCCACACGCCGGCGGCTTCCTGGCCGCTCTCCGACGGAAGCTCGTACGCGCGAGCCTGGGCCGGAGCGAACGTGACCTCGTCGTGCTGGGCGCACCAGCCCGTTTTTTGCCCGTCGACGACGATCTGGCAACGCAGGATGCAGTCGATACCCTTCGCTACCGCGGTGACGCAGGCCTCTGCTCTCGCGGCGTCGACGAATGCGTAGTCAGGAAGCAGCTTACCGATGTCGCGAAGCAGGCGGACCACGTGAATCATGGCGCCGTCGTTGAACGTGATGTGCGTGTAGTACCCCGTGGGGTTGGGATAGTACTGAGGCCAGCCGCCGTTGCCGTATTGAGCGGCGAGCAAATAGTCGAGCCCGTTCAAAAAGGCATCCTTGTACGAGGTGGTGCCGGCGGCAACGTAGACCTTGGCGAGGAAGATCATTTGCATCGTCGTGCCGGCGTTGTCGATCGTCGAGCGATCTCGCGCCGCCGTCCGCACCGTCATGTCGATGTTCTTCGGCCAGCCGCCATCGGCGTTCTGGTAGTAAAGAATGTTGTTGGCGATCGCTGTCGCCTCGGGCGTTGCATACCAGGCCGGCGGCTGCCTGTTGACGGTATTCCAGGGCACCTTCTTCGTGGCGGCATCGCTGGCGTCGCTAGCATCGAAGGATCCCGATCGACCGCGAGCTCAACCTGCGCCGCTGTGACGTCGGTGAGATCCATCGCCGCGACGTCGGTCGTGGCGTCCGCGCCGCGACCCTCGGGACTGCCTTGCCCGTTCGAATGGGACGAGCATGCTGCGAGCAAGCCCAGCCCTGCAAGAAAGGAGGTTTCGAGAAAGCGTCGCATGCACCCTAATGCGATGAGCG
>JBBSDY010000644.1:0-3258 GCA_038240245.1 Polyangiales bacterium | reverse complement strand
CGCTCAGACTCACCGCCCGCCGCTCGATGCCGCCCCGGTGCGCTGATCGCCTTCGTCCGCGCTGCTGGCGATCACCTCGTGATCGACGCGCGGATCGTACCCGGGCCGAAGCAGGCGCCCGATGTCGAACCGGACGAAACGTCCGGCGAGGTGCGGACCTTCGCTCAGCCAGATGACCCTCGCCGTCGCATCCATGACCACGCCGTGGGTCGCGATGCCCGCGTCGATGGCGCGGCGATCTCCCGCCGGCAGCACGACGTCGCCCACGGCGCGCTTGTCGCGGATCATGGCGATCATGTCCTCGATGCCGGCTTGCGGCGGGAGCCGGGAGAGCAGCTCGTCGGCGCGCGCGCGCCGTGCCAGCGTGCTGGTCTCGGCCTTGACCTCGATGTTGGCTGGATCGTCGGCCCAGGGCCCCTCGAAGTGATTGGTGAGCGCCATCCGGTTCGAGCCGCGGCGCACGCTGGGCGGCTCCCCAGGAGCGCGCTCGACGATGGCAACGTTGCCCGCCGCATCGACCAGCATCACGATGTGGCTCACCATCGGCTCGCGCAAGGCGAGGGCGCGCACCGCTTCGTCGGTGGAGCGCGCCTCGCCAAGAATATCACGCATGGTGTGGGTCAGCGGCTCGCCGCTGCTGCGGGGTTCGCGTGCGCGACCGCCGTGGACGACGAGCGCGAGCCCTGCTTCGTTCATCCCCGTCACCGCTCCGATGAGCCCGGGCCAGGCCACCGATGCGTAGGCCAACCTGCCGGTCTCATGAACGAGGAAGATCGCCTTGTGCGAATCGAAGATGTCGCCGGCCTCGAAGTCGAACGCCCGCGTCAAAACGCTGTGCCCGCCCTCGGCGGCGTCGCCGGTAACGGCAAAGCTCGTGCACCCGATGAGCGGCGAATGCTCGAACGACAGGCTCACTTCGTAGAGCGAGTTGAGGTAGACCATGCGCTGGTACGAGGGGATTCGCTCGTTGAAGGGATCGGGAGCGAACATCGACGCTCCTGCGGCGATCTCTCGGCGGTAGCGATCGCTGATCAGGTGGTCAACATTGCGAAAACGTAGCCGGGCAATGTCGAAGATCATGAATCGCGCGACCGCCGAAGGCACCAGGGTATCGAGCTGGCTCCAGAGCACGGCCTCGTTGGCGAGCATCTCGCCGCGAAGCAGCTCGACCTGGTGCGAGCCCACCTCTTCGGGCGATCCCGAGAGCGAGACTTCCCAGATCTTTCCGCGGTGACGCGCGTAGTCCCCCGCCACGCGCAGAAGATCGGGGTCGAGCGCATCGACGTGGACCGTCGCCGGTGGAACCGCCACCCACGGCGGCGTCATGCGTGTGCCGTAGACGATGGCCGCGTGAAGGACAAGGACGACCACCAGCAATCCGACGACCGCCAGGAGCCACCGAATGGGATAAAGAATCGTGCCAGTAATACGCAAGACGATGTGAATGGTGTCCTTGAAGCCCCGATAGTGGGTGGTGTGCTTGTCTCTCGGAGGGTAGACCACGACCACCGGAGCCTCGATGACCGGAATTGCCGCGCGCATGGCGGCGAAGATGACCTCGGCCTCGAACCCGAAACGCTGATCCCTGGTCCGCACGGACAGCGTCTTGTCGATCGGGTAGCGACGCAAACCGCATTGCGTGTCCCGGAATCGTCGCCACGTGAAAACCGACACGAAGAAGTTCGAAGCGTAGTTGCCCACCAGGTTGCCGCGGGGCGCCCCCGAGCGAGCGAGGTCACGCGTGCCGAGGATGAGCGCGTCGGCGCCGTAGCCGGGGTCGAGCAAGCGCGCCGCGTATTCGGCCGGGTGCTGGCCGTCGGCGTCGACGGTCACCGCGACGTCGCACCCGTGATCGCGCGCCGCCACCAGGCCCGTTCGGATCGCCGCGCCCTTGCCCTGGTTGGTCGGATGGCGCAAGACGCGCGCTCCGGCTTTTTCGGCAACCTCGCCAGTCGCATCGGTCGATCCATCGTCGACGACGAAGATGGGCACGAGATCACCGATCTCGTCCCGAAGGCCCCGCACCACGTGCCCCACCGTGCCGGCCGCATTCAAGGCCGGGATGAGGATCGCGGGACGCATCATGATGGTTTACTACCTGTGGCGCCCTACGTCGATCTGCGTTACCTCCCTCCTGGGCGCCTGTGGTTTTCGATCCTGAAGCAGAAGCTCACTTTCGGGTGCAGGCCAAGGCCGCCCTCCGCAAGCAAATGCGGGCACTTCGCGCGGCTATCCCCGAAAAGGCAAGGGCGCTTCGCTCGGCGAAGATCGTGGAGCGTGTTTTATCGGGCCCCGGCTTCGAGCAGGCGCGCGCCATTGGTCTTTTTTGGCCGATGCTCGATCGAAACGAGGTCGATGTCCGGCCGATCGATGCTGCCGCGCGCCAGGGGCACAAGCTCGTGGCCTACCCTTTTTTGCGCGGCGAAGGCGAGATGGCGCTGCTCGTCTGTGATCCCGCCTCGCTCGAGGAGCGCGGCAATGGCTTTGCCGAACCGCCCGAGACTGCCGTCGAGGTCGACAGCGAAGGGCTCTTGGTCATCGTTCCCGCTCTGGCGGTGGACGAGACGGGACAGCGCATTGGTTATGGCAAGGGCTTTTACGATCGCCTGCTCGCTCGAATCGCTCCCCCGGCGAGCACGGTGGCGGTGGCCTACGACTTTCAGATCGTCGCCGAGGTTCCGGCCACCCCGCACGATCGGCGTGTCGACGTCGTGGTGACCGACGCGCGCACCGTGAGCATCGAGCGTCAGCCGTAGAGGCCGGGCATCGGACCCTTGTTCCACATCGGTGCGCCGTACGACGTCATCTCCGAGTCGCCCCACGCCTGGGCCGTCTGCACCCAGAAGTCGCTCATGGTGCGGGCGGCGACATTGGTGAATTGTGCGTCGCTGAGCAGCGAGACGCGCGCCGGGGCCAGCGACGCGTTGGCCTGGCACGCGGCGACCGGACCGGGATCGAGCGTCGCCCGTCCACCACCGCCGGCTCCTCCCTGCTGGGCGCCGCCACCGCCGGGCGCCACACCATCGCCCGCGAGCCGGCCGCACGCGGTGACGTGGAACAGTGCCGACGCCGCGCCGAGCGCGCACCCCAACCTCACCACCGCCCAACGCGTCGTCGTCATTGTTCCCCAGGGGACTTCTTACCTTGTTGAACTGCCGGAAATGCGATTTGGGATCAAACGAGGTGAGCCAATGGCACAATGTGGAACATGCACCGTCGAGGGCCATGGCAGGTCGCTGCGCTGCTGATCGCGGCGCT
>JBBSDY010000643.1:0-3268 GCA_038240245.1 Polyangiales bacterium | reverse complement strand
CTCGCGCACGACCTCGCGAATGGGCGTGGAGCGAGATAGGCGCGAAGCATCGCGCTGTCCGTTGCGACCGCCGCGCCCCGGCTGTTGGCGACCGCGCCCGTTGCGCTTCTGTTGCGCGGGTGGCTCTTGCCGTCCCCGGGCGGCCCGCTTGCTTCGAAACCTGCGTGGATCGGCATTGCGATCAGCAAGCGCCGTCGTCAAACCCGGCCGCACAATGGGGAGCTCGGCACCCGCCGCGACCGCTACCGGGGCGGCAGCGAGTGGCGCTCGTTCGATGGAGTGCTCGCCGCTCTCTTCGACCGCGGCCGCGTCACCAGCAACGATTTCGTCGTCATCGATGGCGTCGTCGGTGACGTCGACCTCTGCCGACTCATCATCGTCCGGCAGGGGCTCCTGGTCGGTGTCGCCGCCGCCTTCTTGCGTCGCGTCATCGTCAAGCGTCGCGTCATCGTCAAGCGTCGCATCATCGACGTCGTCGGCTAGCTCGACGCCGCTCAGGTCGTTGACGAGCGCACCGTCGATCGACTCGGGCTCGACGGGGACCTGCATCGCGATCGCCGCAGACGGTTGCACCGGTCCTTCGGCGGATGCCGAAGACTCGTCGTCGTACTTTTCTTCTTCGTCGGGACGTTTGCCTCCGGTGAGGTAGGCCTCGAAGTCGTCGGGACGGATCAGGTCTTCGACATGCAGAAACGCGGCGCGCTCCTGACCGATGTCGATGAACGCTGCCTGCATCCCGGGCAATACCCGGGTGACTTTTCCGACGACGATGTTGCCGAGCGTGCTTCGTGTACTGGCACGCTCGAGGTGAAGCTCAGCTATGATCCCATCTTCGATGAGCGCTACACGCGTCTCTCGCAGATCGACATTGATGACGAGAAGATTCTTGGCCATTGGTTAACGCCCTTCCGGGCGACCGGAACGGGGCAAGCCCAGGAGTTCCGGCCGAGCGCCGGGCGAGCAACGCGAATCGCGGCCGCCCCGGCGAGATGGTGGGAAGCCAGCGGAAGGACGAGCCTCCCAGCTGGCAGGGTCTAGAAAAGCCCATGAGTTTTGGAGACTTTATCACCCTAGTCATCGGCTTTTCACACTGTTTGTGGAGCCAGGGGCCCGTCTGCCGTCGAAGACTCGACGGATCGGGCCCTAACCCCGCGACCTTTGGTACTTAGCCTGCTGGAGCCGGAATTGCTCCCTTTTTTCGCGATGACGCAACCCGGCATTTTCAGGTGGCCGGCTGAGAAAGGGACGACCCATGTCGCGTAAAGAATTACTCATCCTGCAGTGCCCGGCCGGCGGTGGGCACAAAGCCGCCGCCATGGCCATCGCCGAGCAAGCCGAGGCGCGTGGAATGAAAGCCCGGGTCATCGACGCGCTTTCCTTCGCGCCGCCCTGGTTCGCCAGGCTCTACGTGGACACCCACCTGCGTTCGTCGGCTTATGTTCCCAAGCTCTACGGCAGCGCGTACTTCGCTTCCAACCATCGATCGGCCGTCGACGGCGAGCTGCGCAAGCGCTTCGACCATTGGATTGGCCGGCCGCTGCTCCGAGAAGTCCTGGCCAGCGATCCCCTCGCCGTCATCACCACGCACTTCTTTCCGATGATCAAGCTCGGCTGGGCCAGGCGGCGCGGCTTGCTCACCGCGCCGCTGATCGAGGTCATCACCGATTATGCCACGCATGCCGTTTGGGCCGAGCCCGGCGCCGATGCGTACTGCGCTCCCCACGGTCGGGCGTGCGACGATCTCGTCCGGCACGGTATCTCGCCGAAGCTCGTCGTTCCCACGGGCATTCCCGTGCGTGCGGCTTTCGGCGCCCTACCACCCATCCAGCCTGGAAACCAGCTTCGCGTGCTGGTCACCAGCGGAGGTTTTGGCGTGGGCCCCGTCGGCCGCGTGCTCCGATCGCTCGCTCCCATTCCCAACCTCGCGGTAACGGTCGTCTGCGGCCAGAACCCTCATCTTGTCGAGCGTGTATCTCGAATGTCGACCGCGCTGGCGCTCGACGCCAGGGTCATCGGCTTCGAGCGCGAGATGCCCGCGCGTATCGCCGAGGCGGACATCGTGGTAACCAAGCCGGGAGGTCTCACGGTGAGCGAATGCTTGGCAGCGGGCAGACCCCTGGTGCTCGTGGGGGCCGTCCCCGGCCAAGAGAGCCTCAACGAGGTTTGGGTCACCGAGCAGGGCGCCGGACTGGGCTGCGCTCCCGAGGAGGTGGGGGCCGTCCTCGAGAGCCTGCGCCTGGGTAGGTTGCCCGAGATGGGGAAACGCGCCCGCGCGCTGGGCGCGCCACACGCAGCCGATCGCGTTCTCGACGAGGTTGGCGCGCTCTTGACAGCGATAGCACGCCCGTCGTCAAGGTCCGGCCAACGAGGCGAGCTTTCCCCTAAGGCTGACCCCCCTACCCGAAGCCCGATGGCCGGGGTCGGCGGACGTGGTCAAGTTCAGGTAACGTAGTCTCCTCCAACACTTTCGTCGATCCGTCCGTGGGATATGTCGCAGCTCATCCATCCTGAGGTCGAAGCTCCCATCGAGGATGAGCATACGTCCATCGCGATGGCGCGGATCGGACAGACCATCAGCGACCGCTGGCACCTCGACGCGTTGCTCGGCATCGGTGGCATGGCCGCTGTGTATGCCGCCACGCATCGCAACGGCAAGCGCGTGGCATTGAAGTTGCTCCACACGGAGCTCTCCAGAAACACCGAGCTGCGGCAGCGCTTCCTCGACGAGGGCTATGCGGCCAACCGCGTCGGCCATCCGGCGGCGGTGTCGGTGCTCGACGACGGCATCTCCGAAGAAGGCGCGGTCTTTCTGGTGATGGACCTACTCGAAGGTGAAACGCTCGAGGCCCGTATTCGACGACGCGCTCGGCTCGCGCCGCACGAGACCCTGTTGGTGACCGATGCGTTGCTCGACGTGCTCGCCGAAGCGCACGACAAGCAGATCATCCACCGCGACGTGAAGCCCGACAATGTGTTCATTACGCACGATGGCATCGTCAAGCTTCTCGACTTCGGCATCGCGCGCATGATCCGACCTGGTCGAGCGCGCACGACGCAGTCCGGGGCGGCCATGGGGACACCCGCTTTCATGCCGCCCGAACAGGCCCGGGGCCGGTGGGAGCCACTCGACGGACGAACCGACATCTGGGCCGTCGGAGCCACGATGTTTTATGCGCTCACGGGGCGCCAAGTGCACCGAGGGGAATCGGCCAACGAAGAACTGCTGCTCGCCATGACTGAACCGGCGCCATCTTTGGGCGCGATCGTG
>JBBSDY010000642.1:0-3285 GCA_038240245.1 Polyangiales bacterium | reverse complement strand
GCCCTCGCGTCGATGGGCAACTATGTCTTCAAGACGGGCGCGCTCATCGATGAGCTCGAGCGCGACGTCACCAACGACGCGTCGAACCACGACTTCGGACGCGACGTGGTACCGGCTTGCGTACGCGCGGGCAGGCCCGTGTTCGTCTACGACTTCGCCACCAACAACGTGCCCGGCGAGAGCGAGCGCGAGCGCGGCTATTGGCGCGACATCGGAACGGTCGACGCGTACTGGGCGGCGCAGATGGACCTCGTCGAGATCCATCCCCTGTTCAATCTCTACAACAAGAGCTGGCCCCTGCGCACCGGCATGAGCCACGATCCTCCGGCCAAGTTCGTCTTTCGTGACGAGGCGGCTGCGCGCGTTGGTGTCGCCACCGACAGCCTGGTGGCCGACGGCTCCATCATCTCGGGAGGTCGCATTCACCGCAGCGTGCTCTCGCCGCGGGTGCGCATCAACTCGTTCAGCGAGGTCGAAGAATCGATCTTGTTCGAGAACGTCAACATCGGCCGCTACGCCCGCATCCGAAGGTGCATCGTCGACAAGGACGTTGAGATCCCCCAGGGCATCTCGATCGGCTACGATCCCGAGGAGGACCGGCGGCGCTTCTTCGTGAGCGAGCGCGGGATCGTCGTCATTCCCAAGCGCGCCAAGCTCGGACACCCCGGCAACGGCGGATAGCCGTGGAACGCACGATCATCGTCGGCGACGTTCACGGCTGCCGTGACGAGGTCGAGCGTCTGCTCGAGCTCGTGCGGTTCGCGGACGCCGACGCGCTCTACTTTGTCGGAGATCTCCTCTCGCGCGGCCCCGACCCCGAAGGCGTGCTTGCCCTGATTCGTCGCACCCGGGCCCGATCGGTTCGCGGCAACCACGACGAGACACTCATCCGCTGGAACGTTGCACGGCGAAGCGGAGACTCGTCGGCGCACATCGGCCGCTCGAACCGCGCGCTGGCCGAAGAGCTCGAGGCGCAAGATTGGGAGCTTCTCGAATCCCTCCCGCTGTGGATCGATTTGCCCGCGCATGACGTGCGTTTGGTCCACGCCGGCGTCATCCCCGGCGTGCCCATCGACAAGCAGCCCTCGGACGCCCTGCTCTCGATGCGTTACCTGGGGCCCGATGGCGAGCCCATCGAAAAGGGCGGAACCGCCCTGTGGGGCACGCTCTACGCGGGTCCACCCCACGTTGTCTTCGGGCACAACGCGCAGAGCGAGCCGCAGATCCATACTTGGGCCACCGGCATCGACACGGCGGCGGTTTATGGAGGGCGACTCACGGCGCTCGTCCTCGAGGCAGACCAGCCCGTACCACCCGCCGCGAGCCGCAAGGACGCGCTCTTTTCCGTTCCGTCGAAATCGGCTTACTACGTTGCGCCCGCGCGCTAGGCCACATGCTCGAGGTTCACAACCTGACCAAGTTCTACGGGTCGCTGGCCGCCGTCGATGACCTCACGTTCACCCTCGCACCGGGCGAGGTGCTCGGCCTGGTCGGGCCCAACGGCGCCGGCAAGACGACGACCCTTCGGACCCTCGCCGGGATCATCCGCCCGACGAGCGGCACCATCCGCGTGGGTGGGCACGATCTGGCCAAAGATCCCGTTTCCGCCAAGCGGATTCTCGCCTTCATGCCCGACGAGCCGCATCTGTTCGAGCATCTGACCGTCGAAGAGCACCTGCAGTTCACGGCGCGGCTTTACCAGTTGGGCGACGTGACGGCGCGAGCCCGGGCGCTGCTCACCGAGCTCGAGCTCGACGAAAAGGCGCGCTCGCTGCCCGGCGAGCTCTCGCGCGGTATGAAGCAAAAGCTCGCCATCGCCTGCGGTCTCTTGCACGAGCCCATGGCTCTTCTTTTCGACGAGCCGCTCACCGGCCTCGACCCCTCGGGCATCCGCAAGATGAAACAAACGATCGTTGCTCGGGCGCGGGCCGGCAGCGGGGTCATCCTTTCATCCCACCTCTTGCACCTGGTCGAGGAGATCTGCACGCGGGTGCTCGTGATGCAGCGGGGCAAGATGGTCGTCTGCGGGACTCTCGCCGAAATTCTCGGAGCGAGGCCGGACCTCGCGGGACAAAGTCTGGAAGAGATTTTTTTGGCGCTGACCGGAGCCTCTTCATGAACGGCGCCACGGCGTTTCTCGTCCGCCGATCGTTCGTCAATGCAACCCGACGACGATTGAAGAGGCTGAAAGAGCCGCGCTACCTGATCGGCGCCATTTTCGCGCTGCTCTACCTTTTCTCGCTGGGCATGCGACCCCGTCTCATGCACCCTCCGCCTCGTGAGCTCATCGATCCGTGGCTCGATACGATGGCGGGGCTCGGCGTCTTCATTGCCATGCTCGTCAACCTCGTGTTCGGCAGCTCCGAGACACTGCGCTTCACCCAGCCCGAGGTCGACTTCTTGTTCACGGCGCCGCTCACCCGAAGGCAGATCGTCAACTACAAGCTCGCCGCGGTTCAGCCGGCTTTGATTTTTTCTGCCTTGGTTTCTCTCTTCTTCGGCGTCCGCAGCGTTTCTGGCCCTTTCATGGTGACTCGCGTTCTCGGCCTATGGATCGTCTATGCCACGCTGCACATGCATTTTACCGCCGTCTCCTTTGCTCGTCGCAGCCTTGCCGAGCATGGATTCACGGGACTGCGGCGGCGCCTCGTCTTTCTCGGCATCGCCACGGGCCTTCTCTCCGTCGCCGGGGCGAGCATCTGGGCGGCCGTGCCTCACCTGATGCAGGCGGTAACCGGCGGCGGCAACGTGCGCCAGGCCGTCGTGGGTCAGATGCTCCAGGCTCCGGCCCTGGTGGTGGTGCTCTGGGCGCCGAAGGCTCTCGTCGCTCCGGCCGTCGCCTCGACCATGGTCGACTTCGCGAGCCGCCTTCCCGCGGCGGTGCTCATCCTGGGACTTCACTACGTCTGGGTGATCTCTTCCGATGCGAGCTTCGAAGAAGTGGCTGCCGAGGCCGCGCAAAAACGCGCGAGCCGCGTGCGTGCCGGTGGAGCGGACGGTCGCTCCGCGCCCCTGCACGCGCCGATCGCGCGTCCGTTCTTGCGACTCTCTCCGCGTGGATCGCCGATCATCGCGATCGCCTGGAAAAACCTGGCCTCCTTCGTGCGAATGGGCGTGTCGCTGCGGCTTTTGCTGATGAGTGTACTGATGTTGGCAGCCGCGGTGATCTCGCTGGTCCCCGGTCACGCGCGAGGAACAACGGCGGTCGCCGCGGGAACGCTGCTTTTCTTGTTCGCGGCACTGGTCGCCATGTTCGGCCCCCTTCTGTTGCGATTCGACCTTCGT
>JBBSDY010000641.1:0-3295 GCA_038240245.1 Polyangiales bacterium | reverse complement strand
CTTTCTCGCGCTCGGTCAGTGGCTTTGCCGCCTGACGCTCGTGCGAAGAATGTCGTCCCGACTGGCGAACGTGCTCCATCAACATGGGGCCCAGCCCGCGCGACATGGGACGGCCGCCGGCCAGGGCCTCCTTGACGGCGGGGAGCAGACGGTCGCGCAAATCATCGACGAAAAGGCAGCCCCGGGCGCCCGAACGAATCGCCGCGATGACGCGACTACCATCGGAGCGGCGCGCCAGAACGATGACCGGAATGGCCGAGGAGCTCTTGACGAACTTGCGAATGAAGTCCACGCCATCGACATCGGGGATCTCGAGCCCTGCGAGGACGAGATCGACTTTGCTGGCGACGGCCGGTTGCGCTTCCAGCGCGGTGCCCGCCTCGTCCACACGAAAACCCGCCCGCTTGAGCAGGGTAACGACGCGCTCCCGGATCGTCGGGTCGTGCTCCATGACGAGGAGGCGTTCGGTCGGGGCCAGCACGGACCGACTATACGCTTTTCTAAGATCGGCGTGGCGCCCGCACGTCGTCCTCGAGACCACAGCGTCGTGTTCGGGACCGCAGAATAGAATGGTCAACAACGTATCCATTCGCCGCGCGCGGCAATGCCACGTCATTGATCGACGCAATGCCACGTCGTCCTTGATCCGATCGCGTCCGCTCCTCATGCGGCGTCGGTCCCGAATGCAACGTCATCGCGGACGTAAGGACCGTGAGGCTGACGCGACGGCAATGGTCGATCAATATGTTAATGAAGTTCACTTTCATTACCAACAACCGTGCCAGAATTGCCGAGCGCATCGCCAGGCACCGACCGAGGGGCCAAAACAAGGTGGGGCCGATCGAGGCGGAGCTGCATGGTAAACTGCAGGTCCCACGATCGCATCACGACCTGCATCCTCTTCTTCCAGTTTGACCCCCGCCCTCGCCTGGCTGCTCTGCGCCTGCGGGCAGGCGGCGACGCCAGGGGTGGCTGCCTCGGACACGCCTGACGGCCATGTCTCGCACGAGATGCCTTGGGTCGACGCGGCGCCCGAGGTCGCCGGGCCAAGCCCGCAGAAAGACTCCGGCAGCGCTCCGGACGTTGCCGACGTCGATGCAGCGGGATCGGAACGCGATGCTGGCTCGAACGACGACGCGATGGGCCCACTTTCAGCGGCGGGCTGTCCCCTGGGCAAATATCCCGTCTGTCTCGACTTCGAGAGCGGCGCCATCGACGCAAAATGGCGCATGCTCGGAGCGAACATGACGGTGGTGACCGACATGAAGGCCGCTGGACAGCGCGCGCTGCACTTTTCGAATCTGCAGCCCAAGGTCCAGGCGATGATCACCACGACCGAGCTCGGAGCTCTCACCAACGTGATGTGGGGCCGCTTCTATGTCCACATGACGCCGGGTGCGCCCGACGGACACGGCGGGTTCGTCTATGGCTACGATCAAGACGGCGACCGGTACGAGGTGGGCTTCGAGAACAATTGCTTCATGGGTGACTGGCACGGCACCACGCCCGAAAAGTACATGCGGACGCACGTGAAAATTCCAGACGGCTGGATCTGCGTGGAATTCCTGTTCGATGGAGCCGCGCCCGATGACCCTCGCATCTGGGTCGACGGCACCCCGGCACCCTACTATGTCGTCGCCAAACAGCCGGGACCGCTCAAGGTCGATCACTGGACGCGCTTCGACGCGGGTTTTCGGCCGTCGCACGGAACTTCGCTCGGCGAGTACGAAGGCAACGCCCCACCGGTCATCACCGACATGTGGATGGACGACATCGCGCTCGATAGCAAGCGCATCGGTTGCGAGAAATAGCTAGGGCCTAGCTCTTCTTACGCGCGAGCGTCACGGCCGTGCGCAGCCAGCCGCGCACGGCGTCGCGCGGTAGCTCGTCGAGCGCGCGAAGCTTCAGATGGCGCCCGCCCTTGGCATCGCCATCGAGCAGTCCCTTGGGATCCGCGAACGCGCCAGGCGGCCCGGCCAGGATCAGGTTCACGTGTGACTTGAAACCGGCGAGGGCGCACATCATGTTGCCGCGGACGGTATAAAACGGCATGCCCCATTTGATCGACGCATCGCCGTCGGGGGCAGCCTCGTCGACCAGCTTGCGTAGCTCGTCGAGAATGCCTCGCAGATGCGGGGGCTGCTTGGCAAAGAACCCGTCGATCGGCGCACCCAGATCCGGGCGACGCTCATATTTCTTGGGGGCGGCTGGCTCGGTTGCAGCGGCCTTCTTCGACTTCGTCGCGGCGGCCCTTTGCGCGGCGGGCTTCTGCGCAACACCTCTCTTTGGAGTGGTCGACGACGATTTCTTGGGCGGCGGCGCTTTTTTCACGCCGGCATGATGCCACAGCTCTCGTTCGAGCGGGATCGGAGATTACGCACTCCGGGATCGCAGATTACCGCACTAGACGGGCCGGATCGTCGTCCTGGCCTCGCCGACGCGCTTTCGCTCCTTGCGACGAAATAGCATCGCCAAAACGATGCCGAATCCCACGTGCAGGACCAACTGCGCGAGCTGGTTGGTTGCATAGAGCCACGGATAGAACAGGCGGGCCACCAACTGGAAGTTGACGAGCCAGATGCCCGCACCGAGCAGAGCGCCCAGGCCGGCCTCGCGCCGCGCGTCGAGCCGGGTCGACAGCCGCTCAGCGCTGCTCACCAGGCCGTAGAGAAAGCCGTACGTCGTCGCCAACGACAAGTGGATGCCCAGGCTAAGGGGCACCGCGAATGCGAGGAAGCCCGCATCGAAGGCGTGTGCCTGGACGAACAGACTGGCTGGCGCTTGCACGGCCCAGAGCGGATCGCCCATGACGAGCGCGGCGCCCGCGATCTCGACGCCTCCAAAGATGACGGCGGCCAGAAGCGACGCCCGCAAACCTTCGGATTCGATGGTTCCGACGCCACGACCTTGTTGACCGACATCCATGGTCGGAGGTGAACGCATCAACCATGCCGATCGCAGTGCCGCAAAACTGGCTCGTTTGTGCGCGTTGACTCCGACGGTGCTTGCCGTCGCTGCTAAAAGTTTCGATCCCGGAGGTCCGCGTGGGTGCATGGGAGCGGGGCATCGGGGGGACCTCGGTTATTTTGTTCGATTTCGGATAGGCTGGACGGTGCCATGAGCACCACGACCCTTCGTCTCAGGGCCCATCATGTGCTGGCGCTGGCGGCCCTCGCGAGCTGCTCGGAAAGTGCACCGAGCCAAGCTGGGCGAAGCGAGGATGGCGGGGCGACGACGGACACCGCAATGGCGGCTGGCCATGACGCGCCAGGCAACGTCGACGATGGAGGCCGTG
>JBBSDY010000640.1:0-3299 GCA_038240245.1 Polyangiales bacterium | reverse complement strand
CTCGGTCTCGACGGTGCCGGCGACCCGCGCCTCACGCTGGAACCGAGCCACCATTTCGGCGGTGGCCGATGCGTCGTGCGTGAGGATGACCTTGATGGCGACGCGCCGCCCCGTCCCGCTGTGAATCCCCTCGTAGACGGCTCCCATCCCACCTTCGCCGAGGAGGCGGGTGATCTGGTACTTGCCGTCAAGGACCTGGCCGATCATCTGGCACCGTATGCTACGGACAGTGAAGGGGCCCCGCAAGCCATTCGCGAAAAGAGGGCAATTTCTAAGGGGAACGCCCGTGTCGGGAGGGGAAAAGCGTCTGCCACATGTGCTCGGAAGTAACCGCAAACTCCTGGCCGAGGCGATTGAACACCAGGGCATTGAGCCTACCACAGGGAGGTGTTGCCACCGCCCGGACGAAAGCCGTGTCGATCGGTTGGCCAAGATGAGCCGTCGCCTGATCGGCCAACGCGCGGGCCCGTTCGTCGGAGAGCAAAGGCGCGCGAGCGATCCGCGCCTTGATGAAGAGAGCCGCGCGCATCGTGGCATGGTAGGCGCTCATCCAGACCATCCACGATTCGATCGCCACGACACCCTGGGCCGCCTCGATGAGAGTGCGCGTCCGGCGATCAATCTCGTCCAGATGCACGGTGTCGAGCTCGCGAAGCGATCCGGGAAACTCGCGGGCCAATGCTCTTAGCTCGGCGCGGGCAGCGATCGACCCATCACGCTCCCGATCGCGGCGCATGCGGGCCAGCACTTCGTACTTGCGGGCCAGCGCGCGAAGATCTGCTTCCGAAGGGAACGCGGCTCGCGTCACACCAGGGTGTCGATTTTGGCCGCCAGGATGAAGTCGTTTTCCGACAGACCACCGACATCGTGGGTGGTGATCGTGAAATCGACACGGTTGTAGTGCACCGAAAAGTCGGGGTGGTGGGCCTCGGCCTCGGCGACCTCGGCCACACGATTCAAGAACTCCATGGCGGTGACGAAGTCTTTGAACTTGAACGTCTTGCCGAGCTGGTCGTCTTTTGCGTCCCAGCCGTGGAGCTCTCCCAGGAGAGACCGGACCTGGTCGGGCTCGAGCTTGTATTGGGCTCCTTTACGCGGGACGCACTTTCGACTGGCGAGATCCATATTTCGTCCTCCGTGATGATCAGACTTCGAACTCGCCCTTTTCGAGAATCTCGGCGACGCGATAGAGAAACGAATTTCCGAGCACACCGTCGACGATGCGATGATCGTACGAAAGAGCAAGGTACATGACGGGATGAATCGCCATGGTGTCCTGACCCTCGACGTCGACCACGACCACCCGCTTCTGGATTTCGCCCATGCGCAGAATGCCGGCGTTCGGCTGGGCGATGATGGCGCCTCCGAAGAGGTTGCCGCGGATCCCCGGGTTGGAGACGGAGAACGAGCACCCCGCCAGATCGTCGGCGGTGATCTTTCCGCCCTTGGCGCGAACGGCGACGTCGTCGATCGCTTTCGCGAGCCCGCGCATCGAGAGCCCGTCGGCTCGCTTGATGTTCGGAACCACGAGGCCATCGGGCGCATCGACGGCGACTCCGAGGTTGATGTCTTTCAAGACGACATACGAGTCGTCGAGGACACGCGAGTTGAGCCCGGGGAACTCGCGCAGCGCACGCACCGTGGCGGCACACACGAAGGAGAGCATGGTGAGCGAGGCTCCCTCCTTCTTGTAGCGGTCCTTGTTGGCCTCGCGCAGCTTCGACGTCTTGTAGAGATCGACCTCGGCAACCGTCACCACATGCGGCGCAGTCAGCTTCGAGTACACCATGTGGTCGGCGGTGAGGCGCCTGCGCCGGCTGAACGGTACGACCTGGTCGCCTTCTTTCGGGCGGTACGCCGGAACGCGGTACGAACCGTATCCAGAGTTCGGCACCGGAAACTTCACGCCGGTGGAGAGCAGCGCTGCGAGCTCCTGGCTGGCGCCCGCCGGTAGCGAAGGCGAGGTTGTCACCGAAGAAGCCGCGACGTCGCCGGCCGCACGCAGCGCCGTGGCAGCGGGAGCTGCGGGGGCGCCAGGAGACTCGGCTGCCTTGATGACGTCTTCTTTGGTGACCCGGCCTCGCGTCCCGGATCCCTGCACGCGATCGAGATCGACACCGTGCTCGAGCGCGAGCTTGCGCACCACGGGGGAGGATCTGCCCATGCCGCTCCCGTTGTCGCTCGTGGCATCCGTCGACTCGAGATCGGCAGCGGCCACCTGCGGCATGCGCGCCGGAGGCGGAACGGACCGGCGCTTGGAGATCCCGGGGCTGGGTGGGGGAGGCTCGGATCGGCTGGAGGCCGGCACAGGCTCGACCGTCTCGGCCGCGGGCGCGATCACGCTCGGCGTTGCCGTCGCCGTCGGGGCGCTGACGTCGATCTCGCAGAGAGCTTCGCCCACTTTGACGGTGGCCCCCTCGGGGGCGAGAATCTTCACGATCTTGCCACCCTGCATCGCCGGAACGTCACTGTCGGCCTTGTCGGTCGCCACCGATACGACCGCCTGCTCGCGGGTCACCGTATCGCCCTCGCGGACCAGCCACTTGGTGACCGTACCCTCGATGACGCTCTCCCCCAGGCTTGGCATGACCAGGCTGACCGACATCCGCTTTTCTCCCGAAGCTTGCCCGCGAGTGTATACGCCCGCGGGCTCTCAGTCGCCAGTGCCCTTTTGGGCGAGCTGCCCTCGAATCCATGAACCGAGCTCGGAACGAGCCAGGGCGGTGTTTTGCCTGGTGGCGAGCGCGCGCACGGAGAGCTGCTGGGCGCCGGCGTCGGCCAGCACGGCAAAGGGAATGCCCTTTCGCTCGGCGAGCTCGTACTGCGAGCCGACCTTGGCGGCCCCCGGGAACACGTCGACCGACAGCCCCTCACTTCTCAGATCGCGACCGAGGGCAAGGGCGAAGGCGGCTACGTCTTCGGAGGGCACGGCGACCAGCACATCGGCGGCGCGCGGGCTCACCTCGAACATCGCGCGCTCTTCCATGATCGTGTAGACGCGCTCGAAGCCGATGGAAAGGCCGCACCCAGGCACGCTCGGACCACCGAGCTTTTCGATGAGCCCGTCGAAGCGCCCGCCCCCGGCGAGGCTGAAGGGAACGCCGGGCGAAGCAATCTCGATGACCGGACCCGTATAATAGTCGATGCCACGCGCCAGAAAGGGATCGAATACCAACCGATCCGCGGCAAGCGGCGTGATCGCCACGATGCTGCGTAGCTGATCGACGAGAGCGCGCCCTCGATCACCCACGCGATGCTGGACGTCGTCGAAGGGCGCCGTGTTGGCGGCCACCGCGGCT
>JBBSDY010000639.1:0-3303 GCA_038240245.1 Polyangiales bacterium | reverse complement strand
CAGGAGCAGATCACGATCAGCAGACTTGGCGCCGCCCCAACGTAAGTTACGGCGAGGCCGTCGGAATAACCCACTTTCGCCCTGGTTCAGCCGCCACGCCTCGCCAGCCCCACTTCGTCGCACCACAACTTCAGCTGTTCGGTTTGAGTGGGCACTTCGCGACTTCGATGATCGATCTGGTAGGGAGAAGTCTGCAGAGTCGTACTAAGCCCATGGCGCACGCCGCTGCGCCGAGAATTACCCCCGCTGGCTCACGGAGCCTTGAGTAAGGCGACGTCCGGGCCGGGCCCATCGAGCGCGTGGAGAAACGCCACGAGATCGCTTCGCTCGGCCTCGCTCATACCGAGCGGGTGGATGTCGCTCGTGCCCTCGAAACCTCCGGGGTCTCCCCCGGTGTCGAAGTGATCCACGACTTGCTCGAGCGACGTGGCATGCCCGGTGTGAAAAAAGCTCGGCCGGGTGCTCGAGCAGCGTAGGGTTGGCGTTCGAAACGCTCCCTCCATGCTCGGCGGCACCGCGGCGGGAAGTCGGTCGTCGTCACCATCGCTGTACGATCCCTTGGTATTGAGCGGATCGAGGCGGGCAGCGGCGAGATCGACGGCGGCACCGTGATCGTTCGTATCGATGACGACCACCGCCACGGTACGCGGCATGATCCCGACGTTGTAGAATCTCTGATCCGAGAAGAACGGGCCCGCGTGACACGTCACGCACTTGGCCTTGCCCAGAAACAGCTTGAGACCACGCTGCTCCGGTTGCGAAAGCCGGGCGTCATCGCCGTGCGCCCAGGCGTCAAATCGGCCTGCGCCGCACGAAAGGCGGCGCTCGTAAGCACCAAGAGCTTTTCCGGCGTTGACGATCACCCTGGTCACTGCGTCTCGATCGTCCGCGGACATTCCGTCGTACTCTTTGCCGTCGCCGGGCATGCCATGACAATCGGGTGCGGCGCCGGGCGCCACCTTCTTGCATCCGGTGGTGAGCGGCGTGAGCGCAGGAAAGCGGCTGGCATCGTCGAGAGGCGGCAAAGATCCGAACAACGACTCGTACACGCCCTTGTAGCGCCGGAGCAATTGCTCCGCGGTGAAGAGCCGCGACGAGTTCATCTCTTTGTTCGACTCGATGGGACCGAACGGCTGGTTGTAAAGTGCATCGTGACGTCCGCCCCACGTGATGAGCTTCGCTTGTCCCACGTCGAGCAGCGTTGGCGTCCGGCGCAAGAGCCACCCCGACGCGAGGGAGACTTGCTCGCCCAGGGTGCGGTTGTCCACGAAGCCCGCGGCGGGAACGTGACAGCCCGCGCAGGCAACGCGCCCGGTTTCACCCACTTTGCCCAGCGTGTGACTGCTTCCATCGTTGTCGCCCTCGAGAAGGGCCCCCGCAAACGCCGGATCGAAGAAGAGAGCCTGTCCAAACGCCGCAGCGGCATCGTCATCGGCGTGGGCATTCGTGATATCGGGCGGCGCAAGTGGAAGCCGGGCGGGCGCGAGCGCCGCGATCTGGGCGCGCTCGACGGCATCGAATGTCACCGCCACCCCGTGGGATTCGTCTCCACCGCCGGCTTCTGCACGGAAGACTTCTGGATCGCCGTCATTCGCGGGGTTCGCCTTCGCCGTGCTGCCGACAGCGCTCCCACAACCCGCGCCTGCCGCGAGGATGGCGAGAACGACCGAGCAGACCCGGGTCGATCGCATCGTCACTTCACGAGCGTCTTCTGGCACGGAAGGAGCTTCTCGTTCCACGCCGGTGCGGCAATACCGCTCGAGAAGCCGATGTTGTCGTAGTGGTGCCGAGTCTCGGTCGCCAGGTGCCGCACGTGAAACTCGTACATCCACCCGATGTCGGCCCCGACGACGTCGGCGCCCGAGTGGTACAGCACGTCTCCGAAGGTGACCGTCGCCTGCCCAGGCTTGAATTCGCCCGCCGGCAGATCGGCACAACCATACGGCTGGCCATCGAAGAAGATGTAAGCGCGACCCGTCGACACGTAGAAGTCGTAGCGGTTGGTGCGATCGACGGTGGTGTGCTCGCCGACGTGGGGAACCGGCGGCAACGGCGAGTCGGCGGCGTCCTGGCGAAACAGGTTGTAGTGTGGACACTGCGCATTGACGTCCCACATTGCGTGATCGCAAACTTGAATCTGGAGCTCGGGGGGCCACGAGCTGATGGTTTCGACGACGACCGTGTTGCCCTTCAGCATGTTCTCTTGCACGGGGTAGGACTGGTCGCTGATGAACATCTGCGGATAGCGACGATGCGTGGTGATCGAATCGATCGACATCGTCGCATGGATGAACGTGCCGTCATTCAGCTTGGCCGCCTGTTTCGGCTCGATCCTCACCTTGCCGTTCGTATCCTGCTCGTGATCCGAATACGTGACCCAGAACTGTCCGAGGAACGTGCCCGAAGAGAACAGGTTGCTCCCCTCCTGCATGCAGTAGGCAGACAGCTCGTATTTGGGGCTCGTGAAGTGCAACATCGTCGCGCAGTTGATCCCGAAGGTCGCCTTGGCGGCGGTGAACCCGGGGTCGTCGTGGAAACCATCGAAAAAGTCCATCTTGGCCGGCGCCTGGGGCAGGACCTTGACGAACGAGCGCGCGATCGCCTTGGGCCTGGCCATGGCGTCGTATTGGCCATTGATGAAGACTTCGCCTGTCGTCGAAGCGGCTCGCATCTCAGCCAGGGTGACGTAGGCTTCGTGCGGCGTGGCGCCGCTGTTCGACTTCGCCGCGTCGATATGCGACGCCGCGAGCATGCCCTGGTACGGGCAACCACCGGACAGGGCCTCGACGACCAGAACCGTCGGCTGCGTGATGC
Organism: Polyangiales bacterium; assembly: GCA_038240245.1. Lineage (GTDB taxonomy): Bacteria > Myxococcota_A > Polyangia > Polyangiales > Polyangiaceae > DASWDH01. Next base: position 489 of record JBBSDY010000639.1, on the reverse strand, counting down.
CGGACCACGTCAGCGCCGTCGCCGGGTAGTTGCCCTGATGGTACTCGTTGTCGAAGCGCGTCTTTCCGACGACGAGCTCGTCGTGCGAAATGCGCTGGCAGGCGCTCTGGTACCAAAAACGCATGAGCGGCTGTGTCTTCGGCGCCTGGGTCTTCAAGACGACGAAGTCGGCCGCCATCGGGCCGAGGCTGGCGCGCGCCGTCGACTCCTTGGCACTGCTGAAATAAAGAACGCCGTAGAATCCAGCGCCGTCGGGCTTGGTCGACGCCGTGTACACCGGCTGCGTGGTGGCGCCGGCAGCCGGCACGTAAAACTTGATGCCATCGTCGCGCCACCCTTGGCCGACGAGCATGTCGTGATCGGCCCGGGACGATGTGTATTTCTTGACCCGCGACGCATCGTAGCCCGCCCAGATGCACACCGCGTCCGCCTCGTGCGCCGGATTGCCGAGCGCCCACACGGGCACGAGGCCGTCGCCAGGCTCGGGAT
>JBBSDY010000638.1:0-3321 GCA_038240245.1 Polyangiales bacterium | reverse complement strand
GCCCTGATAGGTCCATTTGAACGCGCGAAACCACGGCTCGATGAACACGTCGGAATAGCTGTCGCCGATGGCGTGCCGGCAACCATAAGGTGCGGCCCACTCGACAACGTCCTTGACGATGCCGTCGGTGCCACGAGTCTCGTGGGTGCCACCGCCGAAGCTGGCGGCGTCGATCACCACGAGAAGCGAATGGCCGTGGTTCAGCCGAAAGTAGGGGTTCGGTCCGAGCCGGACTGGATCGGCGGGATTTCCATCCCACGTTTTGCGCTGCTCGTAGAGGTATTCATCTTCCTCGCCGATGACCCACTGCAGGATTTCGGCAATCCACTCGTCGCGACCCTTGAGGCCCTTCGAGGCGTCCATCGACACGAACGGCGCGCCAAGCGGACGCATGTGAGACGGGAGGGGACGGCGCGCGTCCTTGCGCTCAGGTTCGGTGAGGACTTCGACGCCGATCGAGGTTCGCCATTCGCATTCGTACTCGTTCGCTGCGTTGGCCGGGTCTTTCGCCTTCTCGCGGGCCACGATCTGACGCATGCGAGGCGTCGGACAGAAGGTCAACGACGGTGCGCGCGCAGCAACCGCGGCGACCGGATGTTCAAAGTTCTCGGTGTAGAGATCGAAGAGCAACCCCTCTTTGATGCCGGGTGTCCCGCCCACACGAAGGATACCGGCGGGCACGGTGCGCGGACCGAGCGCTCGAAACGTGTCGTAGTCCCTCACCACGAAGGCCGCGTCGGTCGTCCAGCTTGCGGGCTCCACGATGTACGCGGAGCACCACCACATGCCACGTGCGGCAACCGCAGTGCGTCCCGTCGGCGGACACCAGAACCGAACCAGCTTGCCATCGTGAAGACGCTTGATCGTGAACTCGTCGGCCGACTTCGAGACGATCATCTTCTTGAGCTTCGGATTGGTCTCGAAGGCGCCAAGCGCGAACCGTAGCGGCTGCCTGCTTTGGTCGTCCCTCGGCGAGAAGAACCCGACATTGCCCATCTCACCGGGTGCCAGCACCGACAAGTCTGCGGTGAGCCCCGCGTAGGCACCGTCGAGCCCCTCGCAGATGTACGTCCAACCGGCGCGCGCGCCTTTGATGCAGACGTCGACGTGGCGCGCTTCGTCGGGGACACGGTCGATGTCGCCGAAGAGTTCCCGCGCGAGCTCGCGATCGGCGCCTTCGAGATCGCACGGGTCGATGCCCATCCGCGTGACCATCTGGTAAACGCGCTGCGCCGGCGTATGCGTGACGTGCACGGACGCGAGGAACTCCAGGAACGTGGGGGGCTTGCTCATGGCTTGTGCTCCTCGCCCGCCGGCGTCCACCACTTCTCGTCGGACGCTGCTGGGCGTTCTTTCGCCTCGCGAACCGCCAGTTCGTGTGCCGCAAGCAAGTTCTGGCGCGACGCGTCCGCCAGCCGCGACGCTTCAAGGAGCTGCCGAGAGTCGCCGTTCTCCGCGCCTTGATCCGAAAGCCACCGGGAGGCGGCCAGCTGGATCGCAGCTGTCGACACGATCGACGCCGGACCGGGACCTACCTTGCCGCCGGCGGTGGTGTCGGATAGTTCCCGCATGTGAGCATCTCGCCATTCACGCGCCAGGCGGGCGTATGGCGCGTACGGGTGCCCCTCTGGCGCTTCCCAAAGGCCTAGCAACTGACCAAGCTGGCGGGCGGCGTGCGCCGCGTGCGCCCCCTTTCGGGCAAGGTCCGTGGTCCCGGGGCCAGCTACGAACTCGCCGGCACCATTGCGGTTCGCCACCGGGCGGGCGGGGCCGGCTACGCCCACGGGCAGCTCGTCGGCGGGCAGCACTTCGATCCGAGGTTGGCCAGCCCCGTTCCCATGTCCGCGGCGAAGAGCCATTAGCTGGCCTCCGAGATGAGGAGGCGGCAGTACCGGCACCGTCCGTCGCTGCTGATGCGGTCGTGATCGCAGAGTCGCTGCATGGCGTCCGTCAGCTCGGCGCCTGCCCGCTGCGCGATGTACTCGCGGACGACCGGATCGGTGATATCGGCCTCGCTGCCAACTCGATCGGTAAGGATGGCGGTGGCACTGCGGAGCAGCTCTACGAACATCGATCGCGCATCCTCATCTTCGGCAAGCCGACGGAGGAACTCAGCTCGGTGCTTGGAGCTCATTAGTGCGCACCGGCTTTCGTGAGGCCCTTGGGGGGTGCGATGCCGAGGCGACGGTAGTAGTCGTCCTTCGTCTCCTCGGATTTGCGCATGCCATGGAGGCCAACCAGCGGCTTCGTGGGCTCAGGCTCGGGGGCGACGTCGTCGTCCTCTTCAAAGGCCGCAAGCTTGCGGAGATCATCGTCCCTCAAAGACCAAAACATCCCCAGCGGATCTGAATGCAAAGACCGCCCCGTCCGACGATCGAACGTGGTTGGCGTCGAGCCGTCCAGTTCCTTCTGGCAAAGGATCTTCGACGGCGTGACCTTGCAGACCCCCTTGGCCTGGCTCGACGCGCCGTTCCATGCGCGCACCTCGACCGGCGTGCCGTTAACCATCAAAAGCCCCGTCAGATTGCGCCGAATACCCTGGGGGGCGCGCGGGATGGCTCGCTCAAGGTTGCGGTCGAACCGCTCGAGGTCCCAAGGCGGGCTGACCTCAACGTACTGGTCAAAGCGCCCAAGGTCCGCCGGCGGGATTTGGCCTACGCCGTTGATCTGCTTGCCGCTGACGCGCCCGAACCACATGGGCCGTGCGAGCTCGCCAAGCAGGATGCGCCCATCGGTGAGGTCGCGCGAGTGAGGCTCGACCCACAGCAATCCAGCGTGCTGACCGCCGATGTCGCCGAGCACGAAGACTTGGACCGGTGCTCTGGTCGCTTCGTCGAGGATGTAGCCGTTACCGGAATGTCGTTTAACAGTCATGTCGTTGTTTTCCTCTGCTTGTGTTTGCCCCGTGGGGCGGGTGATTCTTGGTCGTCGGGCACTGCGACGCGGCACCACACCGCGGCTACATCGGCGAGCAGCTCGTGCACCACGAGCAGCGCGGCCGACGCGCGCTCAACCTCGGCGGCGGTGAGCACCACGGTGCGGCGCTTCATCGGGCCCCCTTGGCGGAGCGGCAGGCTCGACACCAAATTCCCGATGCGGCGTAAGAGATCTCAGTGGGCTTCGCTGGCGGCTTGCTGGGGCGCTTTCGCGGCGCTGGGCGACGCGGGCCCAATAAAACCGGACATGATGTCCGATTGTCTGACACCGGGCGCTTGGGCGGCACGGGCAACGGCAGAGCGCTGCGACGGTGACAGCATCGATGGGATTTCATGATCGACCGTCCTCGACGGGGTAGGTAACTGGCGTAGGTTTTTCGGTATC
>JBBSDY010000637.1:0-3321 GCA_038240245.1 Polyangiales bacterium | reverse complement strand
GGCACGACGTACACGCAATCGCGCATCTTGAAGCCCTTCGAAGACGCTGGCCTGCGCGGGGACATGATCGTTTTGGATGGCCTCAACATGGACGTCATCGGCGGACCGGGGGGCGGCCACGAAAAAGGCACCGTGGTGATGATGACCGGCACGCCCACCAAGGGAACACGCAGCGGCCAGACCGAGACCGATGACGCCGCGTCGGCCGGCCCTTCGGTCGACCAGCTCCTGCTCGCGCTGCGCCCCGATGATCTCGCCAAGCAGACCTTCACGTCGCTCTACGCGCTGTGCGACGATCGCGTCGACTTCCGAGAAATCTCCACCCGCTGCATGCGTTACAGCATGGACAAGAGGGCGCTCGCTCCGGCCATCAACAACTTCAGCGGCGAGACGCCCTACGAGAACACGCCCTTGAGCCCCGAGCTCAAGCCCCTCAATCTGTACACCACCGTCTTTGGCAGCATCATGACCGGCGGGGCCAGCGATCCCAACGCCGCCGCCCTGGCGCGCGCTCGCGCCGGCAAGAAGAGCGTGCTCGACTTCTCTCTCGGCGAGCTCACCCGCCTGCGCACGCTCGCTCCCGCCAGCTCGAAGCCGCTTCTCGATGCGCATGAATCGGCCATCCGCGATGTCGAGAAGCAATTCGACACCATGATGATCGACGCGGCGAAGTGCACCGTACCGACCAAGCCCGGTGACGTTCAGGCGGCCAGCTACGGAAACACCGACCACAACAACTACGGAAACGAAAAGGCGCCCGCCGCCGACGACACGATGCACCAGCAAATCGGCGAGCTCCATCAGGCCGTCATTCTCGCAGCCTTCCAGTGTGACCTCACCCGCGTAGCGCTCTTTCAGTGGTCGCCGGGCACCAACCACGTCGCCTTTGCCGGCCAGTACCCCGGCCAGCCCAACGCAATTTTGATGCACCACCCGGTGAGCCATCGCATCGGCTCGAAGAGCCAGGAGGTGCAAAGCAACCTCGACGCCGAGTTTTTGGTGAATGTCGAGATTTGGTACAACACGCGCACCGCGGCGTTTCTCAACAAGCTGAAGAGCACCAAAGATCCGTTCGATTCAGCGGGGGGATCGCTGCTCGACAACACGATCGTGCCCTATCTGACCGAGGTGGCCGAGACGACGCACACCCACAACCCGATGTCGCTCACCATGTTCGGCGGAAAGAACCTCGGGTTTCACGGCGGCCAGTTCTTGACCTTCAACAACCGGCCTTACAACGACATGTGGCTCACCGTGCTGCAAGGCTTCGGGGTGACGCTGGCCGACTTGAAGGCCATTCAGGTCAACGGCGCCACCGGCGCGACCTTGCTCAAGGCGCCTTACACCAAGGCGCTCGAAGGCGTGCAGGGCTGACCGTGCCAGGTTGAGCGTTGGCGGGCGTTCGCGACCGTCATTTGAAATTGAAGGTGATGGCGATCCGGACGGCGCTCTCGGTGGGGTGCATGCTCGCGTGGTAGTGCCGCCCGTCGAAGCACACCATCTTGCCCTTTTGCGGTGAGATTCGCCTGGCGATGGTAAACTTGCCCTGGGCGGCATGGGACGGGGCCTGCTGCTGGCTGACGTCGTCGAGGGTCTCGTTGAAGATGAACGTGTCGCCGTCGCAATCGTTCACGTAGTAGACCGCGGTGTAGTGCGGCTCGAGAAAATCGACGTGCGGATTGTGGTGCAGCGCGTCCGGATCATTCTTGGTGAAAAGGCCCATCCTGATTCTCAAGATGGCGTCGAGCTCGAGGTGGGCCTTGTCGCAGAACATGAACAGCATGGGGATGAGGCTCGCCCCCGTGGCCGACGCGACGGGCTCCCTGGTGTGGTAGGCGAGGTGGCTGAATCCACAATAGCTCGTGGTAAATCCGGCGTTCGCCCGGGCGCTCTCTTCGTGAAAGAACCAAGGGATGCCATCGGAGGTGGCTTCGAGCTCGACCTGATCCTGGTAAAGGCGGGGAACGGCGTTTTCGATTTCGATGATCTTCATGATGGCAGACCGACGTGCGATCCCGGCGGGCTGTCCGACCAGAGGCGGATCAAGTTGATGTAGGAGCGACGCAGCTTTTCGATGTGCGAGCCGGGGGGACCTAGGCGATCGAGGTGCTCGAGGACCTCGGCCAGGTCGAACAGAATTCGTCGGTTGCCCGGCTCGCGGATCAAGCTCTGAATCCAGAAGACGGCGACGACGCGCTCGCCGCGGGTGACCGGCTCGACGCGGTGCAGCGTGTCGGCGGGATAAAGCAGACAATCACCAGCGTCGCCCTTCCACCGCTGGGGCACACCGGCCACATCGATCACCAGCTCGCCACCGTCGTAGCTCGACGCGTCACCCAGACAGACGGTCACCGCGATATCGCATCGCAACATTGGCGTGCCGCCCATGATGGGACTGTCGATGTGATCGCCATAACTCATCCCCGGCTCGTATTTGCAGAAGCATGGGGTGGTCATGGCAGCCGGGTAGCTGGCGGCCTGGAACGTCGTGCTGGCGCGCAGCGCGGCAAGCAGGAGCTGGGTCGCGCGCCGCGCTTCGTTGGTTTGCGGGGCAAGCTGGAGGTTATTTTTGGCTCGCGCGGCGGTGCCCACCGCCGAGCTCTTTCCCGAAATGAAGGCGCCCGATTGGATCGCCGATTGGATCTCGCCGAGCTGATCCGCGGGTACGACCTTCGGAATGGGAAGAAGCATCGGGAGGCTTTCGAATGGGCGCCGCGCGGCGATCCGTATGGTAATGAGCGGTGAGCGACCGAGCAAGAGGCTAGCCGATCACGGCCCTGTGCCCATCGGGAATGCAGGAGCTCCGGCGACGCTCATATTGATGATTCCCAGGGCCGCTCCGTCATCGACGAATGCGAAGCTCACCTCGACCGGCCCCGCGCCGGTCGTCATGACGCCGTGAGCGCTGATCGCGCCCTTGTCCTGCCCCGGGGCGGTCGTTTCACTCGTACGGGAGAACGAAACGTTGCGGGCGGTGGAGAGCGGCGGCGACCCCATGCATGCCTTCTGAAAGGCCGAAAAGGTCGTCGTCTGGCGGTAGGCGCTGGCCATGAGCTTGTAGGCCTCTTCGTGGTGGGCCATGGCGAGCTGCTGAACGAACGCCGAGCCGACCCCTCGAGCGTCGTCTCCACGCGTATCGTCGTGGCTCGCGATGACCGTGCTCGAAACCAAGAGCGACGGAGCCGAGCTCGGCCCCAGGGTGCGCGCTAAAAGGTAGGCTGCGAGGCCGCCGGCGAAGAGCAGAGCGACAATCAGGATGATGGCAATGTCCCGCGTCGCGTTGCGCTGGCTCATCAGTCCGGCCAGCCCGAGACCTCGAGC
>JBBSDY010000636.1:0-3334 GCA_038240245.1 Polyangiales bacterium | reverse complement strand
TGGCGACGACGACGCGACGCTCACCACCAAGCTCGCCAACTGGACCCTGGGCATGAAAGGGTACATCCGTGCGCCGATGCGCGTCGGAATCGGGCCGCGCCACAACGAAAACAGCACCTCCGAGCTGCACAGCCCGCCGCGCATCGTCGGCCTGGGATCGGGCGACTGGAACTACGTTGCATTGGCGCCGAATCCCACGGCCTCACTCTACGTCAAAGCCGGAAACCCGGTGGTGTCCGCGAACGTCATTTTCAACGCCAATACGTTCTACGACTCCGGCTACCGCGATCTCGATCAGATGGGCGGGATCTCGCAGGCCTACCTCACCCTCAAGTTTCCGCGCGCGTTTGGAAGCACCGGCGGGCTCGCCTGGACGGTGGGCTCGTTTTCGAATCGCTACGGCAACGCGGGACCGAACCAGACGAGCTCGGGCTACTACGGCACCTACCTTTTCGGACGAACGCACGTCGCCGGAGAAGATCTGACCGCGGACTTCGACCTGAGCGATCACCTCGAGCTCGTGCTCGAGCATGGGATCGGATCGAAGATCGAGCCCATTCCGTACGTCGGTTACGACCTCGCCAACGATATGCCTCCGCCCAAGAACGACTTTCTCCCGGGCCAGGGCTCCCAGCCGCAAGGCTCGAACCTGCTTCATCACGCCCACGCGGGGCTGCTGATCGACAACTGGTTCAAGCTAGGCGTGCATGCGATGACGTCGTGGTCGCCGGACGACAACAACACGCTACCCAATCCGCCCGAGTCGCGATTGACCGTCTCGGGGCTCGACGTGCACGTCGACGACTCCGTCGCGGGTCATGCATACCTCGGCTATTCGCACATCAAGGGCCGGAATCTGGGCCCCCTCGCCGATGCGATTCAGGTGATTCACGGCTCGAACGGTAAGGGATTCAAAGAGGACTATTTCGGCCCCAAAGATCGCGACACCAACATCACCGCCACCAACGACTCGGGGACGGTCGACACGATTCTCTGGCAATACCTCGTGCACTTGGCTCCAGTGGTCGGCGAGGCGCTGCCCATTCACGACATCACGCTGTCGGTCTTCGGCATGTTCAACCATGTTCGCAGTCCGGTCAGCGATCCCAAGCAAGCGGCGGCCGGGCTGCAGCGCGACGTCAAGCTCGACAAGCTCAAGTTCGGCGCCGAGCTCGAGCTCGCCCTGGTCAGGTTCATGGCCCTGGGATTTCGATACGACCGCGTGCAGCCCAATCTCACCGACACCTCGACTCTCTACCATGCCCTTTCGCCGAGGCTGATCTTCCACTCGAATTGGAAAAGCAAGGAGTACGTCATCGTGGACTACACCCACTACCTGCTCGGTCCCAAGGCCTACCCGGGCTCGCCCTACACAACCTACCCCAAGGCGGATCCCGACATGATCATGGTGTCCGCCATCATGTCGTTTTAACCATGAGAACACGACGCACTCACGCAATGTGTCTGGCGACGACGCTGATCGGCGGATGGTCGATCAGCGTTCATGCCCAGCAAGCTGGTGACGGCGGAGCTCCCGCCGAGCCGGCGTCCGCGCCAACCGCGGTCGATGCTCCGGCTCCCGCGTCCCCGCCCACCGTGGTGGCTGCGCCGGTGGCCACGCAGATCGTTGCGCAAAGAAAACAGAAGCGCGCCAAGCCGCTGCAAACGACGGTGGGCATGGCGCCGACGGCAACTGACTTCGGCAGCGAGGCGGATCTGGTGAGCTCGTCGGACGAGCCCTTCGAGCCTCCCAAGCAAAACAAATGGACGTACACGCTGCGCGGCTTCTTGCGAGCGCCGATGTTGGTCGGCATGGGCCCGCGTCTCGATGGCGCCGCGGCGCACGAGCTCCATAGCCCGCCGCGAATTCCGGGAGGCACGTCCGACGACTGGAAATACGTGGGCATGGCTCCGAGCTCCACGGCATCGCTCTATCTCAATGTCTCGAACGCCAACGTCTCGGCCAACGTCATCCTGGCGGCGAGCACGCTCTACGATTCTGGATACAAGGATCTCGATCAGATGGGAGGCTTCTCCCAGGCTTACGTCACGCTCAAGGCGCCGGCGCTGTTCGGCGACGCGGGCGGGATCGCCTGGACGGTGGGCTCTTTCTCCAACCGCTACGGCACGGCGGGGCCGAACCAGTGGAGCTCGGGCTACTACGGAACGTACCTGTTCGGGCGAACCCATGTCGTGGGCGAGGCGCTCACCGCGGACATCGATTTGAGCCGCGACGTCGAGCTCGTGCTCGAGCACGGCATCGGGGCGAAGCTGGAGGAGGTTCCCTTCGTTCTGAAGAATCCACCCGTTTATCCCTATTTGCCCGATCAGGGTCCCATTCCTCAAGGATCGAACTACATCCACCACGCTCATGCGGCCTTGATCATCAACGACACCGTTCGCGTGGCCGGCCATTACATGTCGTCGTGGACCCCCAACGACTACGCCGATCTCAACAGCGGTCCCGATCTCGAGGGCCGGCTGACGATCTACGGTGGCGAGGTGCACGTGGATGGGCCGGTCATCGGCAATGCTTACCTGGGCTATTCGCACGCCAAGGCGTCCAACATCATGTCGCTCGCTGACGGCGTTCAGGTTCTGCACGGTGCCAACGGCTATGGATTTGCCGTCAATTACTTCGGGCCACTTGCCAACCCCCAGGCGCCCCTCACCCCGCCGCGCAACGATTCAGGCTCGGTCGACACCTTGCTCGGTCAATACCTGATCCATTTCGCACCGCTGGTCGGCGGGATCACCAGGGGCCCCGACGCGGCGCTCGCTCTTTACGGCATGCTCAACCACGTGAAGGCGCCCACTTTCAAGACCGACAAGATCAAGCTCGGGGCCGAGCTCCAGGTGAGCCCCATTCGCTACATCTCGCTCGGCGGCCGTTTCGATCGCGTGCTTCCCGATGGCAGCAACAACACGTCGGTCGGCTACTCGGCGGTTTCGCCGAGGGTCATCGTGCATACCAACTTTCTCAGCCGCGAATATGTGGTCATCGACTACACGCGCTTCTTCCTGGGAGCGAACGCTCGCGCAAGCGCGCCGTACAACGCTTACCCTAGTCCCGATCCCAATCTGTTTTCGATCACCGCAGTCATGTCGTTCTAGCGTAACGTCTCGCCCGACCCAGTCTTGACGAGCGACCACGACCTGCGCCGGTTAGCCGAGGTCCGAAGGCATGATCTGAGATGCTCGCCGCTTCCGTCAGGCTGCGACTGAGAGGGGGAACGTCTCCACGCCGTGAGGCTGCCTATTTGATCGCCGGCAAGCTGCCGTCGGCGTTGCGCACCGCCGCCTTTGCCTGCGCGCCCGTCATCGTGATGGTGAC